>NZ_WJZM01000003.1:0-190428 GCF_021609545.1 Pseudomonas sp. PA-1-6B | reverse complement strand
AGGCAAGCCAGCTCCCACATTGGATCGCGGGGCATCAGTTATATCTGTGTCGGCTGCCAGGCCGTCACGGGAGCAAGCTCCCTCGCCACAGATTTAGCGTCGTGCCGAAGTTGTGTAGATACCTATGCTCATCGCAGGCAAGCCAGCTCCCACATTTGAATGCGTTCACACATCAAAATGTGGGCTTGCCTGCGATAGCAATCTCAAGGGCGACGCCAATCACAACTTGGCAATCGACACCTCAGTGGATTTCACAAAGGCAATCACTTCACTGCCGATCACCAGCTCCAACTCCTTGACCGAACGGGTGGTGATTACCGAGGTGACAATGCCGGACGCGGTCTGCACGTCAATTTCCGACAGCACGTCGCCGACCACGATTTCCTTGATGGTGCCTTTGAACTGGTTACGCACGTTGATGGCTTTAATAGTCATGGTGTTTTTCCTGTGTGAGTTATTGAGCCCAACGCAATTGCGTCGGCAGCGGTGAAACAGGTTCGGGTTCCGGTGGGGAACCGGGTAGCGACAGCACGCGGTTGAGCACTTCGGCTTCCAACGCGGCCAGGCGGTGTGAGCCACGGGCCCGTGGGCGTGGCAGGTCGATGTTCAGGTCGAGGCCGATTTCGCCGTTTTCAATCAGAATCACGCGGTCGGCAATCGCCACGGCTTCGCTGACGTCGTGGGTCACCAGCAACACCGTGAAACCGTGCTTGCGCCACAGGTTTTCGATCAGTTGCTGCATCTCGATGCGGGTCAGGGCATCCAGTGCGCCCAGCGGCTCATCAAGCAGCAACAGGCGCGGCTGATGGATCAACGCCCGTGCGAGTGCCACGCGCTGTTTCTGGCCACCGGACAACGCCGCCGGCCATTCATTGGCGCGCTCGGCCAGGCCAACCGCTTCCAGCGCATCCAGCGCTTTGGGCCGCCAGTCGCCCTTGAGGCCCAGGCCGACGTTATCGATGATCTTCTTCCATGGCAGCAAGCGCGCTTCCTGGAACATCAACCGCGTATCTTCAATCGCTTCGTGCAGTGGCGCGGAGCCGGCCAGCAGCTCGCCGCCACTGGCTTTGTCCAGCCCCGCCAACAGGCGCAGCAAGGTACTTTTGCCGCAACCACTGCGGCCGACCACGGCCACGAACTGCCCCGCGGGAATATGCAGGTCAATCTCTTTGAGCACTTGGCGGGTACCAAAGGCCTTGCGCAATTTGCGCACCGCCAGCGGGATACCCTTCAACAGACGCGGAGGTTGTTGAGCCGTCATGCTGCACCTCCTTTGACTTGATACGCCGGGTGCCAGCGCAGCCACACACGCTCCAGCCCGCGGGCTGCCAGGTCGGCCAGTTTGCCGAGGATGGCGTACATGACGATGGCCAGCACCACCACGTCGGTTTGCAGGAATTCACGGGCATTCATCGCCAGGTAACCGATGCCGGAGCTGGCCGAGATGGTTTCCGCCACAATCAGCGTCAGCCACATGAAGCCCAGGGCAAAGCGCACCCCCACCAGGATCGACGGCAGCGCGCCCGGCAGGATCACTTGCCAGAACAGGCTGAAACCGGACAAGCCATAGCTGCGCGACATTTCCACCAGTGCCGGGTCGACATTGCGGATGCCGTGGTAAGTGTTCAGGTAGATCGGGAACAAGGTACCCAGGGCCACCAGGAAAATTTTCGCGGTCTCATCAATGCCGAACCACAGGATCACCAGCGGAATCAGCGCCAGGTGCGGCACGTTGCGGATCATCTGCACCGAGCTGTCGAGCAAGCGTTCGCCCCACTTCGACAAGCCGGTGATAAAGCCCAGGGCCAGACCGATGCTGCCACCGATCACAAAGCCCAGACCGGCGCGCCAGCCGCTGATGGCCAGGTGCGTCCAGATTTCGCCGCTGACCACCAGGTTCACCCCGGCTTCGATCACCGCACTCGGCGCTGGCAGAATGCGCGTCGACAACCAACCCGCCGACACCGACAACTGCCACACCGCCAGCAATAAGATCGGCAGCACCCAAGGCGCCACACGATGGCTGATTTTTTCTAAGTCCATAACGGCGCCTCAGCTCTGCGACGCAGCTTTGGGAAGGATGTCATTGGCCACCATCTCGCCAAACGGGCTGACGTAGCCGGCGCTTTTTGGCAGCTCGGGACGTTCGATATCCAGGTGCGGGAACAACAGCTCGGCGACCCGATACGACTCTTCCAGGTGTGGATAACCGGAGAAGATAAAGGTATCGATACCCAGGTCCGCGTACTCCTTGACCCGCGCCGCAACCGTTGGGCCATCGCCCACCAGCGCCGTCCCTGCGCCGCCACGTACCAGGCCGACGCCAGCCCACAGGTTGGGGCTGACTTCCAGGTTGTCACGGCTACCGCCGTGCAAGGCTGCCATGCGTTGCTGGCCCACCGAATCGAAGCGCGCCAAGGACGCCTGGGCCCGGACGATGGTCTCGTCGTCCAGGTGGGAGATCAGTTTGTCGGCGGCTTTCCAGGCTTCGTCGTTGGTCTCGCGCACGATCACATGCAAACGAATACCAAAGCGCACCGTGCGCCCCAGTTTTGCGGCCTTGGCGCGTACCTGCGCGATCTTTTCCGCCACGGCTGCCGGCGGCTCGCCCCAGGTCAGCACCATCTCGACCTGTTCGGCCGCCAGGTCCTGGGCGGCTTCGGAGGAACCCCCGAAATACAGCGGCGGGCGTGGCTGTTGAATCGGTGGGTAGAGCAATTTTGCGCCTTTGACGCTGATGTGCTCGCCGTCGTAGTCCACGGTCTCGCCTTCCAGCACACGGCGCCAGATGCGGGTGAATTCCACCGACGCCTGGTAGCGCTCTTCATGGCTCAAGAACAATCCGTCGCCAGCCAGTTCTTCCGGATCGCCACCGGTGACCAGGTTGAACAGCGCACGGCCACCAGACAGGCGATCCAGGGTCGCGGCCTGACGCGCGGCCACGGTCGGGGAGATGATCCCAGGGCGCAGGGCAACCAGGAATTTCAAGCGCTGGGTCACGGGGATCAGCGAGGCGGCCACCAACCACGAGTCTTCGCAAGAGCGGCCCGTAGGGATCAACACCCCGCCGAAACCCAGGCGGTCGGCAGCCTGGGCCACCTGTTGCAGGTAACCGTGGTCGACAGCGCGGGCGCCTTCGGCGGTACCAAGGTAATGACCGTCGCCGTGGGTGGGCAGGAACCAGAAAATATTGAGGCTCATGGAGTTGTCTCCTGAATGAAGTCGGATTACGGCGCTTTGGCAACCGCGGCGGGTGGCGTCCAGATCACGTCCTTGATGCTCAAGGGCTTGGGGATCAATTTGAGTTGGTAGAAGGTGTCTGCGATTTTCTGCTGGGCGGCGACCACTTCCGGGGTCAGGAACAGCGCGCCGTAGCCCTGGCGTTTCACCGACGTGAGGGTGATATCTGCTGGCAGGCCGAGCAGTGGGGCGACCTGCTCAGTCACTTCCTGCGGGTTGGCCTTGGACCATTCGCCTACCGCACGCACCTCTTCCACCAACGCCTTGATCACTTGCGGGTGCTGTTCGGCGTAGGGTTTGGTGGCCAGGTAAAACTGATGGTTGTCGGCAATCCCGGTGCCGTCTCGCAGGGTGCGCGCTTGTAGTTGCTTCTCGGCGGCGGCCTGGTACGGGTCCCAGATCACCCAGGCGTCCACGCTGCCACGCTCGAACGCAGCACGGGCATCGGCGGGCGGCAGGAACACGGTCTTCACGTCGGTGTAGTTGAGGCCGACGTCTTCCAAGGCACGCACCAGCAGGTAGTGCACGTTGGAGCCTTTGTTGAGCACGACCTTTTTACCCTTGAGCTCGGCCACCGATTTGATCGGCGAATCCTTGGGCACCAGGATCGCTTCGCTGGTAGGCGCGGGTGGTTCGTAGGCGACGTAAAGCAGATCGGCGCCAGCCGCCTGGGCAAACACCGGTGGGGTTTCGCCAGTAACGCCGAAGTCGATGGAGCCGACGTTCAGGCCCTCGAGCAATTGCGGTCCACCGGGGAACTCGGTCCACTGCACCTGCACGCCTTGGTTGGCCAGGCGCTTTTCCAGGGTGCCCTTGGCCTTGAGCAGCACCAAAGTGCCGTACTTCTGATAACCGATCCGCAAGGTCTCGGCGGCTTGGGCTTGAACGATGGCGCCGAGGGACACAGCCGCAGCAAAGAGTGCGACCAGACCACGACGCAAGATGACAGTGCGCATGGCGCTCTCTCCAACTGTGCGATTAAGGTTTTGGCTGCACCTGCTTGGCCGTTGTCGGCTGAGTAAGGTGAGTGTTTCCAGCTTTTCGGGGTGAGGCTCAGATGCTCCAGCGAGCACTCAACAAACGTTCATTCAATACGTCAGGGTCCAGCGGTTTTGGCCGGCGCGCCATGGCGCTGTAGAGCTGCTCCAGGGCTTCGTGCAAACGCTGTTCGAGTACCGGCACCAGTTGCGCCTGCACGCTGCCTTCGCCATAGGCGATCTGGCTGTCTTCGGCAAAAATACCGTGGAGCAATTCCTGGGCCTTGAGGGCCGACAGCACCGGCTTCAGGGCGTAGTCCACCGCCAGCATGTGGGCGATGCTGCCGCCGGTCGCCATCGGCAGCACCACCTTGTGGGCCAGGGCACGCTCCGGCAGCAGGTCCAGTACGGTCTTCAACGCCCCGGAAAACGACGCCTTGTACACCGGCGTGGCAATCACAAGGCCGTCGGCATTGGCGACTTGTTGCAGCAGGTCGATCACCTTGGGGCTGTCGAAGCGCGCATGCAGCAAGTCTTCAGCCGGGAAGTCCCGTACCTGGTAACTCACCACTTCCACGCCCTGCTGTTGCAGCCACTGACGGGTTTTATCCAGCAAGACCCCAGAGCGGGACCGCTGGCTGGGACTGCCTCCAAGTGTTACGACCAGCATGCAGGAGATTCCTTGAGCAAGTGTCGGCGGTTCGCTGTACGGCGATGGCGCCAAGATGGGATAGACCTTATCAGCAGATTTATATATCTATAAATCTTATTTATTCATTTGTTTATTCCATAAAAACATAAGCGATTGATCAATCCCCAGGCGAAAAAAAAGGCCGTGGAAACGGCCTGAAAACCCCTGCTGTGTGAGACGGTTTGCAACTTGCAGCCTGTGCTGTTCATGAGGCCGCCATCGCGGGCAAGCCCCGCTCCCACAGGGGAATGCGGTCAACTGTGGGAGCCGGGCTTGCCCGCGATGGCGATATCAGCCTTAACGATTGGGTTGTGGGGTAAGACGCAGGTACGGCTTCACCGCGCGATAGCCCTTGGGAAAGCGTTTCTTGATCTCTTCCTCGTCCTTGAGTGACGGCACGATGACCACCTCATCCCCATCCTGCCAGTTGGCCGGTGTTGCCACCTTGTGGTTGTCGGTCAGCTGCAGCGAGTCGATCACCCGCAGGATTTCATGGAAATTACGCCCGGTGCTGGCCGGGTAGGTGATGGTCAGGCGGATCTTCTTGTTCGGGTCGATCACGAACAAGGAGCGCACGGTGAGAGTATCGCTGGCATTCGGGTGGATCAGGTCGTAGAGGTCCGAGACCTTGCGGTCTGCATCGGCCAGGATCGGGAAGTTGACCACGGTGTTCTGGGTCTCGTTGATGTCGTCGATCCACTTGTGATGCGAGTCCACCGGATCTACCGACAGGGCGATGGCCTTGACGCCACGTTTGACGAATTCATCCTTGAGCTTGGCGGTGAAACCCAGCTCGGTGGTGCACACCGGGGTGAAGTCCGCAGGGTGGGAAAACAGCACACCCCAGCTGTCGCCCAGCCATTCGTGGAAGCGAATCTTGCCGGCGCTGGAATCCTGTTCGAAGTCGGGGGCGATGTCGCCCAGTCTTAGGCTCATGGTGTGGCTCCTGATGAGTGCTTATGGAGCCCACTGTGCATGGATTTTTTGTGATTTAAAAAGAATAAATATCGATTTATCTAGACGATAAAGGAATATTAAAAATCAGTTCATTGGACTTGGGAACGGCCTGAGGCCAACATCGCCTTCAAGGTTCGAGAAGGCCTTGAGACGCTGCAAAAAGAGGGATTCAGGAAGGGTTTGCGGGGTTGAGCCCGACTTGAACAGCAAGACACCTTGCCCGGCATTGCGCCGGGCAAGGTTTTACAGTCTTACAACAGCGGGATCGAGTAGCTGACGATCAAGCGGTTTTCGTCCTGGTTACGCGCGTTGGCGATGTCGCTGCGCCACATAGCGTTTTTCCACGCCACGCCGACGTTCTTCAGCGGACCTTCCGGTACGACGTAGGCAACAGTGATGTCACGCTCCCACTCGGACTGGCCGGTGAACTCGGTACGGTTGCTGGAGACGGTGTCGATATGATCACCTTTCAGGTAAACCACACCGGCGGTCAGGCCAGGTACGCCGACTTTGGCGAAGTCATAGGAGTAGCGAGCTTGCCAGGTACGCTCGCCGGCACGGGCGAACTTCTGGATTTGCATGTCGGTTGTGATGTAAGCCGACGAGCCGTCACCCTGGTTCAGCCAAGGGAAGTCGCTGCTACCGTTGCTGACCTGATAACCGCCACCGAAGGTGTGACCGGCGACCGAGTACAGGAACAGGCCGCTGTACAGGTTGTTGTCGACTTTGCCACGGCCGGAGTTCACGCCGCCGTAGTTGCCCGTCGAGAAGTAAGCGGACTGGTTACCGTTGTTGCCATCGTCGGAGCTGTTGAAGTAGCGCAGGTCAGACTTCAACACGCCAGGGCCGATAGCCCAGTTGTGGGTCAGGCCCAGGAAGTGTTGCTTGTAGAAATCTTCCAGGTTGCCGTAGTAGTACTGGGCGGTCAGATCCTTGGTGATCTTGTAGTCGCCACCGGCGTAGTAGAACTTGTTGCTCGAACGCCAGTTCACACCGCGGCTGTTGGCGCCGGAAATGGACAGGCTTTCGTTGTTGCTGGAGTTACGGCCCTTGGCCTTTTCGATCTGGCCAGCAACCAGGGTCAGGTCCTTGATGTCGCTAGAGGTGATCTGGCCACCTTGGAAGGTTTGCGGCAGCATACGACCATCGTTGGTGACGATGACCGGCAGCTTGGGCTGCAAGGTACCCAACTTCAGTTCGGTTTGAGAGATCTTGGCTTTGGCAGTCAGGCCCAGGCTGGAGTAGTTATCAACGGCTTCGCCATTGGACTTGCTCGGGAAGATCGTGCCGCCGTAGGAGCTGGCAGTCGCGCCGTTGGTGCCACCGCCGGAATCCAGGCGAACACCCAGCAGGCCGATAGCGTCCAGACCGAAGCCGACGGTGCCTTGGGTGTAACCGGAGATGAAACGCAGATCGAAGCCTTGGCCCCACTCTTCGTTCTTGTTCGCACCAGCGCCTTCGCGGTTATCGGTGTTGATGTAGAAGTTACGCAGGCCCAGTGTGGCCTTGCTGTCTTCGATGAAACCGGCAGCGCCTGCTTGCTGGGCGATTGCGCCCAACGTTACAGCCACAGCCAAGGTGGACTTCTTCATGTACCGCTCCTCTCATTTCTAATTTTTGTATTTCTTTGGTCTCGGGTCTGACGCCCTAGATCCACAGATGCGCGATTAGCGCCAGATAGTGACCACCAAGTCAATCGTAACCTTGTGTGTCTACTACCTTCGTCTAATCGCAGTTGATTTGGTCCCTGCAGGGTAATGAGTTTTTCATACACCCAAAAAGAATTATTTCATTCTTTTTCATACGATCCAGGAATAAGGCTTTCCGTGAAGCTGGCCGGTCAGGATAGACGCGCCGCTCCATAAGCTAATTCCTAAAGGGTATTTACTGGTGCTTTTTTAGATCGATTAGTGTGGCCGTACGGTTGCATACGTCACTCACGATCAAAAAGGCGACGCCATCATGGCCAAACGCACATCCTCCCGTCAATTTGTTACAGTTTTTGTATCGCTATTACTTTCTTTTGGTGTCAATGCCGCCGACCTGACGGTGGGCTACCAGACCGGCATTGATCCCAGCAAGCTTCCCCAGGCCGACGGCCTCTACGAAAAAGCCATTGGCGAGAAAATCGCCTGGCGTCGGTTCAACAGCGGGCCGGAGGTGGTCACGGCCATCGCTTCGGGTGATGTACAAATCGGCAACCTCGGCTCCAGCCCGCTCGCGGCGGCGGCCTCGCGCAACCTGCCGATTGTGGCGTTTATCGTATCGGCACAGATCAACGCTTCTGAAGCCCTGGTGGTGCGCAACGGCAGTGGCATCGATAACCCCCAGGACTTGATCGGCAAAACCATCGCCACTCCGTTCGTCTCGACCTCCCATTACAGCCTGCTCGGCGCGCTGAAACACTGGGGTCTGAACACCCAGCAAGTCAAAGTGGTGAACCTGCAACCGGCCGAAATCGCCGCTGCGTGGAAACGCGGCGACATTGATGGGGCTTTTGTGTGGTCCCCGGCCTTGGGCGAAATCCGCAAGAGCGGCAAGACTCTCACAGACGCGGCGCAGGTGGGCCAATGGGGTGCACCCACATTTGAGGTGTGGGTGGCGCGCAAGGATTTTGCGCAAAAACATCCTGACGTAGTGGCCAAGTTCGCCAAAGTTACCCTGGATGCCTTTGCCGACTATGCCGCCCACAAAGACAGCTGGACGGTGGATTCCGAGCCAGTGCAAAAAATCGCCAAACTGACAGGTTCAAATGCCGACGACATTCCGCAGCTCTTGGCCGGTACGACGTTTCCGGATGCGCAGGCACAGCAAACCGCTGCGCTGCTCAAGGGCGGCACGGCGAAGGCGATTGAGGAGACGGCGAAGTTCTTGAAGGAACAGGGGAAGGTGGAGACGGTGCTGCCGGATTATTCGGCCTATGTGACCGACAAATTCATCACACAATAAATACAGTCTTTGGTGGGAGCTGGCTTGCCTGCGATGCCAGCAACTCGGTCCTTCAGATAAACCGAGGCGCCGCTATCGCAGGCAAGCCAGCTCCCACACAGAGCAGTACTCTTTTACAGGGCCTTCTCGAAAATCTTCGAATTGCGCTGATAGTTGTACAGCGACGCGCGCGCCGACGGCAGGCGGTCCACGCTGCTGGGTACAAAGCCGCGTTCGCGGAACCAGTGGGCCGTGCGCGTGGTGAGTACAAAGAGGGTTTTCAAGCCTTGGGCGCGTGCCCGGGTCTGGATGCGTTCGAGCAACACATCGCCTCGCGCGCCGTGGCGGTACTCCGGGTTCACTGCCAGGCACGCCAACTCCCCCGCATCCGAATCCGCGATCTGATACAGCGCCGCGCAGGCGATGATCATGCCTTCGCGCTCGACCACGCTGAACTGCTCGATCTCACGCTCCAGCACTTCCCGCGAACGGCGCACCAGAATGCCCTGCTCTTCCAGCGGGCTGATCAGGTCCAGCAAGCCGCCGACGTCTTCAATCGCCGCTTCGCGCACCAGTTCGAATTGTTCCTGGGCCACCAGCGTACCGCCACCATCGCGGGTGAACAGTTCGGTAAGCAAAGCGCCATCTTCGGCGTAGCTGACGATATGGCTGCGCCCTACTCCACCCCGGCAGGCTTCGGCAGCGGCATCGAGCAGTTCGGCTTGATAGTTGCTGCCCAGGCGTTGCAGGTGCGCGGGTACTTGTTGTGGGCGCAATTCACGCACCAGGCGGCCGTTCTCATCGATCAGACCGGGATCGGCGCCGAACAGCAGCAACTTGTCGGCGCCCAGGTCGATGGCGGCGCGGGTGGCGACGTCTTCGCAGGCCAGGTTGAAGATCTCGCCGGTGGGCGAATACCCCAACGGCGACAGCAGCACGATAGAGCGCTCATCCAACAGACGGTTGATGCCCTTGCGGTCGACCCGGCGCACTTCGCCGGTGTGGTGGTAGTCCACGCCTTCAAGCACGCCGATTGGCCGTGCGGTGACCAGGTTGCCGCTGGCCACACGCAGGCGCGAGCCCTGCATCGGCGAGGACGCCATGTCCATGGACAAGCGCGCCTCGATGGCAATGCGCAGATGGCCCACCGCGTCGATCACACACTCCAGCGTCGCAGCATCGGTGATGCGCAAGCCTTCGTGGTAAGCCGGGGTAAGGCCGCGTGCTTCAAGGCGGGTTTCGATTTGCGGGCGCGAGCCATGCACCAGCACCAGGCGCACACCCAGGCTGTGAAGCAGCACCAGGTCGTGGACGATATTGCCGAAGTTGGGGTGGTCCACACCATCGCCAGGCAGCATGACCACAAAGGTGCAGTCGCGGTGGGCGTTGATGTAGGGCGAAGCGTGACGAAGCCAGTTGACGTATTCGGGCATAACACCTGGGCCTGTAATAAAAAGCAGCCAAATAAAGGATCAATCGTGAAAGCGCACAGCGGCTGATGGTTATCGTCGGAACAGGCTTGGCGACACGCTCACTCTCCTTATGTACGAATGGGCAGGGGTTAATTTATGCAGGTTTCAGGCAGTAGTGTTCGATCAGTTCCCGCAATAGACGCACTGTAGGCCTCAAGCGTGACATTTCAAGGTACTCGCCAGGCTGGTGGGCGCAGGCAATGTCGCCAGGGCCGAGCACCAGGGTTTCGCAACCAAGGCGCTGAAGATAAGGCGCTTCGGTGCCGAACGCTACTGCTTCGGCACGATGACCGGTCAAACGCTCCGCCACCCGCACCAACTCGGCGTCTTCGGGCTGCTCAAAGGGTGGCACTTCGGGGAACAACGGCGCGTAGTCGATCTTGACCTTATGCCGCTCGACCAGGGGTTCGAGCTTCTGGCGGATCGCGGCGCGCAGCACCTCGGGGTCCATGCCCGGAAGAGGGCGCAGGTCGAACTCCAGGGAGCACTGGCCGCAGATGCGGTTGGGGTTGTCGCCGCCGTGAATGCAGCCGAAGTTCATCGTCGGCTGCGGCACGCTGAATTGCGCGTTGCGGTACTCGCGCTGCCAGGCCAGGCGCAGGCCGCGCAATTCGCCGATGGCGTCATGCATGGCTTCCAGGGCGCTGTGGCCCAGACTGGGGTCCGACGAGTGGCCACTGCGCCCGAGGATCTCGATGCGTTCCATCATCACGCCCTTGTGCAGGCGGATCGGCTTGAGCCCGGTCGGCTCGCCGATCACCGCTGCACGACCTAATGGACGCCCCGCCTCGGCCAGCGCACGGGCACCGGACATAGAGCTTTCCTCGTCACAGGTGGCAAGGATCAACAGCGGTTGCTTGAAGGGTTGGTCCAGCAGCGGCAACACCGCGTCGATAACCAGTGCGAAGAACCCCTTCATGTCACAACTGCCCAGCCCTACCCAGCGGCCGTCGACTTCCGTCAGCTTGAGCGGGTCGGTGTTCCACAGCGCCGCGTCATACGGCACGGTATCGCTATGCCCCGCCAACACCAAGCCACCGGGGCCGCTGCCGAAACTGGCCAACAGGTTGAACTTGCCGGGGCTGACTTGTTGGATATCGATGGCAAAGCCCAGGTCGCCCAGCCAAGCGGCGAGCAGGTCAATCACCGGGCGGTTGCTCTGGTCGAGAGAGGCCTGGGTGCAGCTCACCGACGGCGCGGCGATCAAGGCGGCGAACTGCTCTTTCATGGACGGTAACGGCATGCGCGGTCTCCCAACTTCCCGGATGAACCTCACTATAGAGGCATCTGCGCAACACAATAAACCGTTGCGGCACGTTGCCGGGCTCAGTCCTGTACACTGCACGACCTTGGCAGCCACACTTTTCCCCGGCTGCGCTCCCGATCCTGGATTTTCCGGCCATGCAGAAAGAAACCGAAATCAAGCTACGCGTCAGCCGCGAAACACTCGCCGCGCTGCGTGAGCACCCGTTACTGAAAAAACGCAACAAAAGTGGCTGGGAACGCCGTGAGTTGATGAACCAGTACTTCGACACCCCCGAGCGTGACCTGGCCCAGGCCAAGGTTGCCCTGCGCCTGCGCAAGGACGGTGACGACATCATCCAGACCCTCAAGACCCGCGGCCAAAGCGTCGCCGGCTTGTCGGAACGCAACGAATACAACTGGGACCTGCCCAAAGCCAAGCTCGATGTGAAGAAACTCGATGGCGAGTGCTGGCCCGAGCAACTGGCCGAGCTGGACAAAAAGACCCTCAAGCCGATCTTCACCACCGACTTCGTGCGTGAACGCGCCGAGATCGCCTGGGGCCGTGGCAAGGCCAAGGTGGTGATCGAAGCCGCCCTGGACCTGGGCCATGTGGTGGTCGGCAAGCAGAAAGAAGAAATCTGCGAGCTGGAACTGGAACTGCGCGAAGGCGAACCGGCGGCCCTGCTGGAGCTGGCCGCCGAGCTGGCCGCAACCCTGGCCCTGATGCCGTGCGACATCAGCAAGGCCGAACGCGGCTATCGCCTGTATGACGCCAGCAGCTACTCCCTGAGCCTGCCGGCGCCACAGATCCACGCCGAAATGCCATTGGACGACGCCTTCGCCGCGATCCTGTGGCACCTGCTGGGCAGCAGCCAGCGCCTGGCCGAGCAATACCGCTTCAATGGCCACTGGCGCCTGCTGCAAGACTGGGTCGAGAACCTCGGTGAATTGCGCGCCCTGATCGGCAGCCTCGGCCAGGCCGCGCCACGCCAATCCACCAGCGAGCTGCGCAGCGCCCTGGATGCGTTGCTGGAAGACTGGCGCCCGCTGGTCCAGGCCGGTGACGACGATGAAGACATTCGCAAAGCCGCGCCGGAACAGTTCATCGAAGAGCTGCAAGACGTGCGCTGGGGCCTGTTCTCACTCAACCTCTCGCGCTGGCTGCTGGCCCGCACCTGGACGGCCGAACGTAACGTGCGTGGCAACCGTCAGGGCGCTGCACAAATTACCAACTGGCTGCCACGCCTGCTGGCCGACGACGCCGTCGCCTTGCAATTGCAGCGCTACCAGCAACAGCCGGAAGATCTGGCCGAGCAACTGCCGCGCATCGAACGCATCCAGGCCTGGCTGCACCATGCGCGCCATGTGGTGGACATTCCTGAACTGGACCGTTTGTACGGCGAGCTGAACAAGCTGGCGCACTTGGCAAACCAGCCGATTACCGATGAATCGCTGGATGCGCGTATGCACCAGGCGATTGCGGTTTATCAGAATCGTGCCTGGAAGACCCTTCTGCGCCTGTAATCGCTATCGCGGGCAAGCCCGCTCCCACATTTGCTGTGGGAGCGGGCTTGCCCGCGATGAGGCCCTCCCTGTCAGCGCAATACTGGCAGGCTGGTGGTGGACTTGATCTCCGACAGCGCCACAATCGAGTTGACCTCCTGAATCCCCGGCACCATCGACAACTTCTCAAAGAAAAACCGCTCGTACGCCTCGATATCCGAGGTGACGATACGCAGCAGAAAATCCACCGCCCCCATCAGCACATAGCACTCCAACACTTCCGGGAACCCGCGAATCGCCTCGGTGAACTCGGTGAAATTGGAACGACCGTGGGCGTTGAGTTTGACTTCGGCGAAAATCTGCGTGTTGAGCCCGATTTTCTTGCGGTCCAGCAGGGTGACCTGGCCGCGGATCACGCCCTCCTCCTTGAGCCGCTGAATACGCCGCCAGCATGGCGACTGCGACAGGCCGACCTGTTCGGCAATCTGTGCACTGGAGAGCGAGGCATCCTCTTGCAGCAAGGCCAGGATGCGGCGGTCGTAGGCGTCCAACTCACTGTGCATAAAAGTACCCATGAATAGGCTTATCTTGAATTGTTTTGGTCTATTTATCGCCAAACAGGCTTATTTTAGATAAGAAATCTCCCGAGACGAATGTAAAAATTTCTCCAGTCAAAACTGGAGAGTCAGCATGCATGCCGTCGAAACCGCCTACCCCTCCACCCGCGTCGATGCGTGGGCCGCCAATAGCAGCCACTGCCAGGCGCACTATCGCATCGTCGCCGAGGCTGAACCGGACGTGCTGTGCCGGGTACTGAACTACTTCGCGCTGCAATTGCTCACGCCCACCCAGGTCAGCATGAACCGGGAAGCCGACCTGCTGAGCATTGATATCGTGATGACCGGCCTGAGCTGGCACCGCGCCCAGGTGATCGGTGAAAAGATTCGAAACCTGATCAGCGTCTGCACCCTGGAGCTGTGGTCGGCTGATTCCGAGCGGCCTCAAGCGTTGGCAGCGATGGCCCAGTAAAAACCGGCAATACACGCGCCAGCAGGATCTTCAGCGGCTGGCTAGCCTGGGATTACCCCCACGCCCCAGGAAAACCTGCATGCCCGTCGCCACTCACGATCACCCCTTGGAACTGCAGCAATTATTGCCGGCGTTGGTCGAGCAAGGGCTGATCACGGCGCAGGCGGCGCAAAAGGTAGCGCCAGCGTCCGGCAGCCAGCATCCCTTGGAATGCATCGCAGCCCAGGGCCCTTGCCTGGAGACCTTGACCCAATGGCTGGCCCGGCAGGTAGGCCAACCTTACCTGCGCATCGACCCGTTGAAGATTGATGTGGCAGCCGTGGTGCCGTTGATGTCCCACGCTTTTGCCCAGCGCCACGGCATTCTTGCAATCGCCGTCGATACCCACAGCGTGACGATCGCCAGTGCCCAACCCCATGTCACCACCTGGGAAGCCGGGCTGTCCCAGGTGCTCAGACGCACGATCAAGCGCGTGGTTGCCAACCCCAGCGATATCCAGCGCTGTATCAACGAGTTTTACCGTTTAGCCAAGTCCGTCAGCGGTGCGGATGAAAAGATGACGACGCCTGGCAATCTCGACTTGCTCAGCCTCGGCGCCAGCGACAAGGAGCCGGATGCCAACGACGCGCATATCGTCAACATCGTCGACTGGCTGCTGCAATACGCCTTTGGCCAACGAGCCAGCGATATCCATATCGAGCCCTGCCGCGACCAGGGCCGGGTGCGCTTTCGCATTGACGGGCTGCTGCATGACGTCTATCAATTTCCCCCACAGGTCACCATGGCCGTGGTCAGCCGCCTGAAAAGCCTGGGGCGAATGAACGTGGCCGAAAAACGCAAACCCCAGGATGGCCGCGTCAAAACCAGGAACCCTGCAAGTGTCGAAGTGGAATTGCGGCTTTCGACCCTGCCCACGGCATTCGGCGAAAAACTGGTGATGCGAATTTTCGACCCACAGGTGCTGCTCAAGGATTTTGACCAGTTGGGTTTGTCCAACGCCGACCAGCAGCGCTGGCACGCCATGACGCGACGCAGCCACGGCATCATCCTCGTCACCGGCCCCACCGGCTCGGGCAAGACCAGCACCCTCTACACCACCCTCAGGCAACTGGCGACCCGGGAGGTCAACCTGTGCACGGTGGAAGACCCGATTGAAATGGTCGAGCCGGCCTTCAACCAGATGCAGGTCCAGCACAACATCGACCTCACGTTCGCCAGCGGCATCCGCGCCCTGCTGCGCCAGGACCCGGACATCATCATGGTCGGCGAAATTCGCGACCAGGAGACCGCAGAGATGGCTATCCAGGCCGCGCTGACCGGTCACCTGGTTTTCTCGACCTTGCACACCAACGATGCACCCAGCGCCATCAGCCGCCTGCAGGAATTGGGCGTTGCTCACTATTTGATCAAAGCCACGCTCATAGGTGTGATGGCGCAGCGCCTGGTGCGGCTGCTGTGCAGCCACTGCAAGCGCCCGCTGGGCCAGGCGGACGTTGACGGCTGCGAAGCCGTCGGCTGTGCGCAATGCCGTGACAGCGGTTATCGAGGCAGGGCCGGGCTGTATGAAATCATGCTCATGGACCCGGCACTCCAAGCGCTGGTCACCCCGGGTGCGGACGTACAAGCGCTGCGCCGTGAGGCACTGGCGCAGGGCATGAGCAGCCTGCGCATGGCCGGCGTCGAGAAAGTGAAGGCCGGCCTGACCACGATGACGGAGGTATTGCGGGTCACGCCAGGGGATTCAGAAACAAATCCTTTGTTTGTTGGGCCATGAAACCGTCTTTATCCGTGTCCAGACCGTTACAATCGGCCTAATGTCATTCACTGACACCTTCAGATAGGGAATCGCTATGCAGATCGGAACCGTACTGCTTCTTTTTGTGGGCTTGGCCATCGCCATCCTGTTCATGGGGTTCAAAGTGGTGCCCCAGGGCTACCAATGGACAGTCGAGCGTTTCGGCCGCTACACCAATACTTTAAAACCCGGCCTGAATATCATCATCCCGGTCATGGACCGCATCGGTCGCAAGATCAACGTGATGGAAAGCGTGCTGGATATCCCGCCTCAAGAAGTCATCACCGCCGACAATGCCACCGTGCAGATCGATGCCGTGTGCTTCTTCCAGGTGGTCAACACCGCCCAGGCCGCCTATGAGGTCAACAACCTCGAACATGCTATCCGCAACCTGCTGCAGACCAATATCCGCACCGTGCTCGGCTCCATGGAACTGGACGCCATGCTGAGCCAGCGTGACGGCATCAATGAAAAACTGCTGCGCACCGTGGATGAAGCCACCGCGCCATGGGGCATCAAGATCACTCGTATCGAGATCAAGGACATCAGCCCGCCCGCCGACCTGATGGCCGCCATGTCCGGCCAAATGAAAGCCGAGCGGATCAAACGTGCGCAAATCCTCGAAGCCGAAGGCCTGCGGGCGTCGGCGATCCTGACAGCCGAAGGCAAGAAGCAGGCGCAGATCCTTGAGGCCGAGGGTAGCCGCCAGGCCGCGTTCCTGGAGTCCGAGGCACGCGAGCGTCAGGCCGAAGCCGAAGCACGGGCGACACAAGTGGTGTCCGAAGCCATTGCGTCGGGCAACGTGCAGGCGGTGAACTACTTCGTCGCGCAAAAATACATCGACGCCCTGGGCAAGCTTGCATCGGCCAACAACAGCAAGGTCATCCTGATGCCGCTGGAAGCCAGCCAGGTGATTGGCGCCGTAGGCGGTATCGGCGAAATCGTCAAGGCAACCTTCGGCAACCAGAAAGGCTGAGGCCAACACCATGTGGGACTTTTTGCTGCATTTGTCGTTCTGGGACTGGCTGGCGCTGGGCACCGTGCTGTTGATTCTCGAGGTGTTCGGTGCCGGAGGCTACCTGCTCTGGATGGGCATCGCCGCCGCCGCCGTGGGCGTGATCAAGTTCCTGTTCCCACCGCTGGGGCTGGAATGGCAACTGCTGCTGTTTGCAGTGTTGTCGATACTGACCGCCGTGTACTGGTGGAAACGCCAACGCAGCAGTGCCAAGGCCAGCGACCAACCGGGGTTGAACGAGCGCGGTTCGGAGTTGGTGGGGCGCACTTTCGTGGTGCATCAAGCCATTGTGGATGGCCGCGGCAAAGTCAAAGTCGGCGATGGCGTGTGGATGGTCACCGGTGCAGACGCGCCCGTGGGCGCTCAAGTCCGCGTGGTTGGGCAGGATGGGGTGATTTTAAAGGTTGAAACTGTTTAGTCAGTGATGGAACTGGATCGGGTTAACTACAATCAAAACGTACAGATAACCCACCGGAGTCACCCATCATGCGTCTCAAATATGCTGTCGCAACCCTCGCTGTGCTTTCCCTACCTGTCGGCTCAGCCATGGCCGATAGCTTCTGGCGTAATGTCATCTCGTCGGGCGCCACCACTGGTTCGACTTACCTGACGTTCAAGGACCACAAGCTGGTAGTCGCCGCCCAGGACGACGCGGGCAGCTTCGTCGCCAGCGACGGCGGCATTCGCGGCCCGTATCTGGAAGCGGCCATGCAGAAGGTCCGCGCCGATAACCCTGGCCTCCAAGCCACGGACATGGAACTGGCTAACGCCATCCTGGCGAAGAATGCTGTGACCGAGTAACAACTGCCTTCATAAAAAATGCCGCTTTCTCAAGCGGCATTTTTTTGCCTGCTGCATGACGAATCGTTCATGGATGACAGGTTATATTCAGTCTCGGCGTGCAACCATGCCCTACTGACACGTCTATTTTTCATTGCCTACCTGAAACGGATGCCTTCTTCGTCATGAGCCAACAGCCCTTCCTGCCGTTTTCCAAACCGACCATTGATGAAGCCACCATTTCGGCGGTCGGCGATGTTCTGCGTTCCGGCTGGATCACCAGCGGGCCACAGGTGCAGGCGTTCGAAGCACAGCTGTCGGACTATTTTGGCGGCCGTCCGGTGCGCACCTTCAACTCGGGCACCTGCACCATGGAGATCGCCTTGCGCATCGCCGGGATCGGGCCTGGGGATGAAGTCATCACCACCCCAATTTCCTGGGTTGCCACGGCTAACGTGATTCTCGAAGTCGGCGCCACTCCCGTCTTTGCCGACATCGACCCGGTGACACGCAATATCGACCTGGCCCAGGTAGAAGCTGCCATTACCCCGCGCACCAAGGCGATCATCCCGGTCTACCTGGCCGGCTTGCCCCTGGATATGCCGATGCTCTACGCGCTGGCCAACAAGTACAACCTGCGTATTGTCGAAGATGCTGCCCAGGCCCTGGGGTCCAGCTGGGATGGAGAACGCATCGGCGCAACCGGCGACTTCGTGTCCTTCAGCTTCCAGGCGAACAAGAACATCACGTCGTCCGAAGGCGGCTGCCTGGTGTTGAATAATGCCGAGGAGGCCCGTCTGGCAGAGAAGTACCGCCTGCAAGGCGTCACCCGCAGCGGCTTCGATGGCCTGGATGTGGATGTGCTGGGTGGCAAGTTCAACATGACCGACATTGCCGCCGCCATCGGCCTGGGGCAATTTGCGCACATCGAGAAGATCACCGCCCATCGTCAGAACCTGGCACGGCACTACTTCAAATGCTTTGGCAGCGATTTCGAAGCCCAATACGGTGCGCAACTGCCGCCGGCCGACTTCGAAAACAGCAACTGGCACCTGTTCCAACTGGTATTGCCGGAGCGCCAGGATGGCCTGCCAGCCCGCGCCACGTTCATGGAACAGATGCAGGCCCACGGCGTGGGTATCGGCTATCACTACCCGCCGATCCACCTGCTGAGCCTGTATCGGGCACAGGGTTTCAAGGAAGGCATGTTCCCGGTGGCGGAGCGTGTTGGGCGTTTGATCGTGTCGTTGCCGATGTTCACGGCGATGACAGAGGCGGATGTGGAGCGGGCTGTAGCGGCGGTTAAAGCCGTATTGAAAAGAGCCTGATCACAACCAGCAGACACCCCCCAATCAACTGTGGGAGCTGGCTTGCCTGCGATGCTGGCACCTCGGTGTATCGGTGATACCCGGGTGACCCAATCGCAGGCAAGCCAGCTCCCACATTGATTTGTGTCGTTGTAACTATGGGGTTTATTCGCCGATGGCGGCTTTGTAGCCGGCGGCATCCAGCAGATTGTCCAGCTCGGCCTTGTCGCTTGGCTTGAGCTTGAAGATCCAGGCGCCGTAAGGGTCAGAGTTCAACAGTTCAGGATTGCCACCCAACTCGTCGTTGACAGCAATCACTTCGCCCGCAATCGGCGAGTAGATGTCCGAGGCGGCCTTGACCGACTCCACCACCCCCGCCTGGTCTTCAGCGGCAAACACCTTGCCCACTTCGGTCAGTTCAACAAACACCACATCACCCAAAGCTTCCTGTGCATGGTCGGAGATCCCGACGGTCACGGTGCCGTCAGCTTCCAGACGGGCCCATTCGTGACTTTCGGCAAAACGCAGGTCGGCAGGGATATTGCTCATAGTCTGTGTCCTCAAGATGAAATGTCAGCGGCCTTTGGCCTGCCGGAATTGGTTAGATCAGGGTTTTGCCATGACGCACGAAGGTCGGCTTGACCACTCGAACCGGATACCACTTGCCGCGGATTTCCACTTCGGCCCGGTCGGCAGTCGCCGTCGGCACACGCGCCAGCGCAATGGATTTGCTTAGCGTAGGCGAGAAACTACCACTGGTGATCTCTCCTTCGCCAACATTGGCGATACGAACCACCTGATGAGCACGTAGTACGCCACGCTCTTCGAGGACGAGCCCCACCAGTTTGAACTGCACGCCGGCCGCTTTTTCTGCTTCCAGCGCAGCGCGGCCAATGAAGTTACGCTCGACCGGCTCCCAGGCGATGCTCCAGGCCATGTTGGCCGCCAGGGGCGAGACGGCCTGGTGAATATCCTGGCCATACAGGTTCATGCCGGCCTCAAGGCGCAAGGTGTCGCGCGCACCGAGGCCGATGGGGGAAATGCCCGCGCCCACCAGATCGTTGAAAAAGCCCGGTGCCTGATCGGCCGGCAACACGATTTCGAGGCCGTCTTCGCCGGTATAGCCGGTGCGGGCGATGAACCAGTCGCCGTCGGCCCGGCCTTCGAACGGTTTGAGCTGATGGATCAGGGTGCCACGGGACTGGGTCACCAGTTCGGCGATTTTATGCCGGGCGTGTGGGCCTTGGATGGCGAGCATGGCCAACTCTGACCGTTCATGCAGTTGCACTGAGTAGGTGCCCAGTTGCTCCTGCATCCAGGCCATGTCCTGGTCGCGGGTGGCGGCGTTGACCACCAGGCGGTAACCGGCTTCGGTGCGGTAGACGATCATGTCGTCCACTACCCCGCCCTGCTCGTTGAGCATGGCGCTGTATAACGCACGGCCACAGCCGTGCAGTCGGTCGACATCATTGGCCAGCAGGTACTGGAGCCATTCCTTGGCCTGGGGGCCGGTGACATCGATTACGGTCATATGAGATACATCGAAGACCCCGCAGTCGCGCCGCACCTGGTGGTGTTCTTCAACTTGCGAGCCGTAATGCAAAGGCATATCCCAACCGCCAAAATCGACCATTTTCGCGCCGAGGGCGAGATGCAGGTCATACAGAGGCGTACGCTGTCCCATGGGTTTCTCCTTCCGGGCTTGGCGAAGGCGCGCAGAGCTGCCACTTGCGCCGAACACCTTGTACTACAAGGCCCGCAGCCACATACAGCAGGTCGATCCGAAAGACGGAGCGCACCGAATGCCGCGCATTGTAGCCTCAAGCCGTAGGACTGGCACCTAACCGATTTGCCGAGCCGAGCGACGAATCAGCCCGATGACCGGCAACAAGCCAACCAGCACAAGGGTCAGCGCCGGCAAAGACGCCCGCGCCCATTCGCCTTCACTGGTCATTTCAAAGATGCGGACCGCCAGGGTGTCCCAACCAAACGGGCGCATCAGCAAGGTGGCGGGCATTTCCTTGAGCACATCCACAAACACCAGCAGCGCTGCGCTCAACGTGCCCGGCAGCAATAACGGCAGATACACTTTGCAAAACAGTCGTGGGCCGCTCACGCCAAGGCTGCGTGCCGCTTCGGGCAGTGACGGACGGATTCGCGCCAGGCTGTTTTCCAGCGGCCCGTAGGCCACCGCCAGGAACCGCACCAGGTACGCCAGCACCAGTGCCGACAGGCTGCCCAGCAGCAAAGGCTTGCCCGCCCCGCCCAGCCATCCGGAGAGCGGCACCACCAACTCGCGGTCCAGGTAACTGAACGCCAGCATGATCGACACCGCCAGCACCGAGCCTGGCAAGGCATAGCCGACATTGGCCAGGCTGATACCGGAGCGAATCGCCCGGGTGGGCGCCAGACGGTTGGCAAAGGCCAGTATCAGCGCCACGCTGACCGTGATCAGCGCTGCGATACCGCCCAGGTAAAGGGTATGCACGATCAGCCCGGTGTAACGTTCATCCAGGTCGAAGCGGCCACGCTGCCAGAACCACGCCACCAGTTGCAGCATCGGAATCACGAACGCACAGGCGAAGACCAGGCTGCACCAAGCGCTGGCCGCCACGGCTTTGAACCCGCGCAGGTGGTACAACGCCTTGCCCCGTGGGCGCTCATTGCTCGGTCGGCTGGCCCCGCGCGCACGTCGCTCGCCATACAGCACCAGCATCACTACCAGCAGCAGCAGGCTGGCCAGTTGCGCGGCACTGGACAGGCTGAAAAAGCCGTACCAGGTTTTATAGATTGCGGTGGTAAAGGTGTCGAAATTGAACACCGAGACCGCGCCAAAATCCGCGAGCGTCTCCATCAGCGCCAAGGCCACACCGGCACCAATTGCTGGTCGCGCCATTGGCAATGCCACGCGCCAGAACGCTTGCCATGGCGATTGCCCCAGCACCCGCGCCGCTTCCATCAAGCCTTTGCCCTGGGCCAGGAACGCACTGCGCGCCAGCAGGTAGACATAGGGATAGAACACCAGCACCAACACAATGACCACGCCGCTGGTAGAGCGTACCCGCGGCAAGCGCAACCCGGTGCCGAACCACTCGCGCAGCAGGGTTTGCACCGGGCCGGCGAAATCCAGCAGGCCCACGAACACAAAGGCCAGCACATAGGCAGGGATTGCAAAGGGCAACATCAGTGCCCAATCGAGCCAGCGCCGCCCGGGGAACTCGCACAGGCTGGTCAGCCAGGCCAGGCTGACGCCCAGCAGCGTCACGCCCAGGCCGACACCGAGCACCAGGGTCAAGGTGTTGCCCAGCAAGCGGGGCATCTGAGTGTCCCAGAGGTGCGACCAGATCTGCGGGTCGATGCTTTGCCAGGACAGCAGCAGCACGCTCAGCGGCAACAGCACCAGGGCGGCGACGCTGAAAACCGGTAGGTACCAGCGACGTTGGGCGGGGTGGGCCAAGGAAAAGCTCTCAGAAAAATAAAGATGTTGAAGCGGCCACTAACCAATGTGGGAGCTGGCTTGCCTGCGATACAAGCACCTCGGTGTATCAGTGATACCGAAGTGATGCAATCGCGGGCAAGCCAGCTCCCACAGTTAAGCGGCGCAGCTTCAGTTCCAGCCAGCGCGATCCATCAGGCGAATCGCTTCGGCCTGGCGCTTGCCTGCCACTTCCACTGGCAAGGTATCGGCCACGAACTTGCCCCAGGTCGCCACTTCCGCCGATGGCGGTACCGCTGGGTTGGCAGGGAACTCCTGGTTGACGTCGGCGAAGATCTTCTGTGCCTCAGGCGTGGTCATCCACTCCACCAGCGCCTTGGCCGCTTCCGGGTGCGGTGCGTGCTGGGTCAGGCCGATGCCGGAGAGATTCACATGCACGCCGCGGTCGCCCTGGTTCGGCCAGAACAACTTCACCGCCAGCTCTGGCTTCTGCTTGTGCAGGCGACCGTAGTAATAGGTGTTGACGATACCCACGTCGCACTGCCCGGCGTTGATCGCCTCCAGCACGGCGATGTCATCGGAGAACACGTCGGTGGAGAGGTTATTCACCCAACCCTTGATGATTTCTTCGGTCTTGGCCGCGCCATGGGTTTCGATCAACGTGGCGGTCAGCGACTGGTTGTAGACTTTTTTCGCCGTGCGCAGGCACAGGCGGCCTTCCCACTGCTTGTCGGCCAGGGCTTCGTAGGTGGTCAGGTCGCCCGGTTTTACCCGGTCGGTGGAATAGGCGATCGTTCGCGCACGCAGGCTCAAACCGGTCCAGGCGTGGGCCGATGAGCGATATTGCAGAGGAATGTTCTTGTCGATGACAGGAGAGGTGAACGGTTGCAGGATGCCCATCTGCTCGGCCTGCCAGAGGTTACCGGCGTCAACGGTGAGCAGCAGGTCGGCGGTGGCGTTCTCGCCCTCTGCCTTGATGCGCTGCATCAACGGGGCTTCCTTGTCGGTGATGAACTTGACCTGTACGCCGGTCTTTTTGGTATAGGCGTCGAAGACGGGCTTGATCAGTTCGTCGATACGCGAGGAGTAGACCACGACTTCGTCGGCCGCCTGCACGGTGGTGCTGCCGATCAGGGTGAGTGCCAGGGCAGTCAGGAGGCGCTTGGGTGCCAACATGGGTGCGGTCTCTCATTTGCAAATGGAGGGCAAATGATAAGGACTCACATTTGGTAACGCTTGGTTGAGGCGTTACCAGATGTTGCAGGTGCTTTTATTCACCTTTGTGGGAGCGGGCTTGCTCGCGAAAACGGAGTGTCAGTTATAGAAATATCAACTGACCCACTGCATTCGCGAGCAAGCCCGCTCCCACACAAGCCCGAACGGACGCATTTCAGTTCAGGGTTTGGCGAGTTCGGGGAGATCGCCAGTCAATCCCAGTGCCTGGCGCACAAACACGGCTTTGGCTTCGGGCATCTGGTCGACGATTTTCAAACCCGCGTTGCGCAACCAGCGCAGCGGCAGTTGATCGGCCTGGAACAAGCGCTCAAAGCCTTCCATCGCCGCCATCAGCGCCAGGTTATGGGGCATGCGGCGCCGCTCGTAACGGCTCAGCACTTTCACATCGGCCAAGCGCTCGCCGCGCTCGGTCGCCGCCAACAGCACTTCGGCCAGCACGGCTGCATCGAGGAAACCCAGGTTGACGCCCTGCCCCGCCAACGGGTGAATGACGTGGGCGGCGTCGCCGATCAACGCCAGGCCTTCGGCCACATAACGTTTGGCATGGCGCTGGCGCAACGGTACGCACACACGCGGGTCGGCACTGACCACAGTGCCCAAGCGCCCCTCGAAGGCACGTTCCAGTTCCCGACAGAAGCGTTCATCATCCAGCGCCATCAAGCGCTCGGACTCCGCGGGCGTGGTCGACCAGACAATCGAGCACCAGTCTTCCTGCCCATCGCGCACCAGCGGCAGGAACGCCAATGGGCCGGTGTCGGTGAAACGTTGCCACGCGGTGCGCTGGTGCGGCTGACTGCTGCGCACGCTGGTGACGATGGCGTTGTGCAGGTAATCCCATTCGCGGGTAGGTGTACCGGTCAGGCGGCGTACGGCGGAGTTGGCACCGTCGGCGGCCACCACCAGCGGCGCGCGCAGCTTGCGGCCGTCGGCCAGGGTCAACAACCAGTCATCGCCGGATCGGCGCATCTGTTCCAGGCGCGCATTGGCCAACAGGCCGAGGTCGCAGTCATGCAGGCGATCGAGCAAGGCATCCTGCACCACGCGGTTCTCGACGATATGCCCAAGCACCTCCGCATGCACACTGGCCGCCGAGAAGTGGATCTGCCCGGTACCGCTGCCGTCCCATACCTGCATTTCGCCATAGGGGCTGGCACGCCGCTCTACGATGCCGTCCCACACGCCCAGGCGCTCAAGAATGCGCTGGCTGGCCGCCGACAACGCACTCACCCGTGGTTCAAACGCCGCCGCCGGCTCAAACGGCTTGACGCTCAACGGGCTGCCGTCGAGCAGCAGCACCTGCAGGCCACTGCCCTGCAACGCCAGCGCCAGGGCGCTTCCGACCATTCCGGCCCCGACAATCAGCACATCTGCGCGCATGTCCATATTCAAGCCTGTCTCGCTGGCGACTTGCGCCGCACATAAAGGGTTTTGTCGACCCGCGCCACCAGAGTGCCGGAGCCGTCATGAATCTCGACCTTGAGGTGGGGCAGATATTTCTCGCCACCTGCGGTCTGGCGCCGGATTTCATCGAGCAAAGCGTCGTCGATGGAGAGTTCGGCATACACCGGGCCTTTGCCCGGCGAGATGAAGTCGATACTCGCAGCCTTGTCCCACACGATGTAGTCGCGGCCCAGGTTTTCCATCAACAGCAACATGTAGAACGGATCGACCATCGAATACAGGCTGCCGCCAAATTGCGTACCGACGTAATTGCGGTTGTACCAACCCAGGCCCATGCGCACCTTGGCATGCCGAAAATCGGCACTCAATGCTTGCACCCGCACCCCGGCGCCGAGATACGGCGGGTACAGGGTGAGGAACCAGCGCAACAGGCGCGCCTTGCCCACGCGTTGGGTTAGCCACTTACGCATCGGAACGCGTACCCAGGCCCATGGCCTGGCGGGCGAACCAGCGTTTGGCCGGTGGCAACAGGTCGAGGCCGAGCAAGCCCATATTGCGGCCCAGCGCCACCAACGGTTGGGCACTGCCAAACAGGCGCGTGACCTGGTCGGAGAAGCCTACGGTGAGTTGCTGGTCCAGGCGCTGGCGCTCGCGATAGCCTTGCAAAGTCGCCAGGTCACCCGGCACAGCAGGCCCGGCCAGCAGCGCTTCGGCCAAGGCATTGGCATCGCGCAGAGACAGGTTGAACCCCTGCCCGGCAATCGGGTGCAGGCTATGGGCAGCATTGCCGAGGACCGCCAGGTGCGAGCGCACTTGCTCTTCGGCTTCCACCAGGGTCAACGGGTACAGGTGGCGGGCGCCCACTTGCTTGAGGGTGCCCAGGCGATACCCGAACACACCCTGCAGTTCGCTCAGGAAGCTACGCTCGTCAAGGCTGGCCAGGCGCTGGGCGTCCATGCCGATGCGGGTCCAGACCAGCGCGCAACGGTTGTCCGGCAGCGGCAGCAAGGCCATGGGGCCTTCATCGGTAAAACGCTCGAACGCCTCGCCATTGTGGGCTTCGCTCGGGGTGATGTTGGCGATCAGGGCGCTCTGGTTGTAGGGCCGGGTTTTCACGCCAATGCCCAGTTGCTCACGCAAGCCGGAACGGCCGCCATCGGCCAGTACCGCAAGGTCGCATTCCAGCACGGTTTCATCGTTGAGGGTCAGGCGATAGCCATCGGGCAGCGGCTCCATGCGCGTGACTTCCGCCGGGCAGCGCCAGCTCACCACGTCCTTGTCCAAGCCTTGCCACAGGCATTGGCCGAGCCAGGCGTTTTCTACCACATAACCCAGGGCCGGCACGCCCTCCTCCATCGCAGACAGACGCGCGGTGGAGAAACGCCCACGGTCCGACACGTGGATCTGCTTGATCGGCTCTGCACGTCGGGAAATGGCATGCCACAGGCCCAGCCGCTGGTAAATCTGGCGCGCGCCAAACGACAGCGCGGAAGAGCGCGCATCGTAGCTCGGCTGGTAGCTGTCGCCCGGTGCAAAGGGTTCGATCAGCACGATTTTCCAACCCCGCGCCTTGGCCCCCGCTTGCAACGCCAGGGCCAGGCTGGCGCCCACCAGGCCACCGCCGATAATCGCCAGGTTGAGCCGGCTCATCGGGCAGCCGCCATCAACGCTTCGATCTCGGCAACGGTCTTGGGCACGCCGCCAGTCAGGATTTCACAGCCTTGCTTGGTCACTACCACGTCGTCCTCGATGCGCACGCCAATGCCACGCCATTTTTTTGCCACGTTCTGGTTGTCCGGGGAAATATAGATGCCCGGCTCCACGGTCAAGGCCATGCCCACTTCCAACACGCGCCATTCACCGCCCACTTTGTACTCGCCCACATCATGCACATCCATGCCCAGCCAGTGGCCGGCACGGTGCATGTAGAAGGCGCGGTAGGCTTCGCTGGCGATCAACTCGTCAACGTCACCTTGCAACAACCCCAGCTTCACCAGGCCGGCGGTGATGACCTGCACGGTCGCCTCATGGGCCTGGTTCCAATGCTTGTTCGGTGCGATATGCTTGAAGGCGGCTTCCTGGGAGGCCAGCACAATCTCGTAGATCGCCTTCTGCTCCGGCGAAAACTTGCCGTTGACCGGCCAGGTACGGGTGATATCGCTGGCGTAGCAATCGATCTCACACCCGGCGTCGATCAGCACCAGATCGCCGTCCTTGAGCACCGCATCATTCTGCTGGTAATGCAGGATGCAGCTGTTGCGCCCAGCAGCGACGATGGAGCCATAGGCCGGCATCTTCGCGCCGCCTTTGCGAAACTCGTAATCCAGCTCGGCTTCCAGGCTGAACTCATGCAGGCCGGCACGGCTGGCCTGCATCGCCCGCACATGGGCCGCACAGGAAATTCGCGCTGCCTCGCGCATCACCTTCACTTCTGCCGCCGATTTATACAGGCGCATATCGTGGAGCAAATGATCCAGGGCAACGAATTCGTTCGGCGGCTGGGCGCCCAGGTGCGCTTTGGAACGGATCACGTTGATCCACTCCATCACGTGCCGGTCGAACTCGGCATTGCTGCCCATGGCCGAGTACACGCGGTCGCGACCTTCGATCAGGCCGGGCAGGATGTCGTCGATATCGGTAATGGGGAAGGCGTCATCCGCGCCAAAGTCGCGAATCGCGCCCTCGGTGCCCGCACGCAGGCCGTCCCACAATTCGCGCTCGGCATTGCGCTCGCGGCAGAACAGCACGTACTCGCCGTGTTGGCGACCGGGCATCAGCACGATCACCGCTTCGGGCTCGGGGAAACCGCTCAGGTACTGGAAATCGCTGTCCTGGCGGTAAACATGCTCGACATCGCGGTTGCGGATGGCCACGGCGGCGGCCGGCAGGATCGCTATGCTGTTGGGTTCCATCTGCGCCATGAGCGCCTTGCGGCGACGGGTGTATTCCGCTTTGGGGATATGAATCATGGGCAGATGGGCTTCCTTTCTTTAGTGCAACGACGGCTTGGCAGCGACCGGCTCAGCGGACTTCCTGGTCTCGGTGAACAGCAGCAACGGCGCGACGCGCAGGTATTCCATGACTTCCATGTAGTCGCCTTCGCCATCTTCGGACTCTTCCAGGGCATCTTGCACCTGTGAGATGGCCGCCAGGTCCTGCAGCACTTCCTTGGCGTCGGTGCTCAGCTCCAGGCCGCCGGCATTCACGCCGAAACCGTGGAGGAAGCCCTGGCACCACTGGCCCAGGGCAGCAGCGCGCTCGGTGAGCGGCGCGTCATCGGTCGGCAGCAGCAGGACCACGGTGACGTCGTCACCGGTCAACTCGCCCTTGACCATCTCTTGCAGGCCGATCAACGCATTGCGCACGTTCTCGGTGGGTTCGGTTTCCAGCAGCTCGGCCACATCGGCCAGCCAGTTGTCGGCATCAAAGCCGACACCGGTGCAACTGCGGCCCAACAGCACGCCGTGCAGTTCAGCAGGCGAGCATGGATGGCCGCTGGTGCTCAGCAGTTTGGAAAAAGCATCGTACGGGGAGTTCTGAATGGGCATGGTGAGCTAGGCGCCAGACGGCGCAATGTCTAGAATGGAGCGCTGTATCCTAGCACCGGCAGACGTACCAAGACTATCGAGGGCGTCAGATCGTTTATCCTGCAGTTGCCATTCATCAGACAAATCCAGTGGAACCCAATGGAAGACACCGACCTGCAAGCGCTGATGGCCAGACTCGAACTGCTAATTGATCGGGTCGAGCAACTTAAGAGTCAAAACGGACTCCTATTAGCTCAGGAAAAGACCTGGCGCGAGGAACGCGCTCACCTCATTGAAAAAAACGAAATCGCCCGGCGTAAGGTCGAATCGATGATTTCGCGCCTGAAGGCCCTGGAGCAAGACTCATGAGTTCAAGCAATAGCGTTACCGTGCAGATCCTCGACAAAGAATATTCGATCATCTGCCCCCAGGAAGAACGCAGCAACCTGGTGAGCGCTGCCCGCTACCTGGACGGCAAGATGCGCGAAATCCGCAGCAGCGGCAAAGTGATCGGCGCCGACCGCATCGCTGTGATGGCCGCGCTGAATATCACCCACGACCTGCTGCATAAGCAGGAGCGCCCTGACGTACAGGCCAGTGGCTCGACGCGCGAGCAGGTGCGTGACCTGCTCGATCGCGTGGATCTGGCGCTTTCCACCGATTCAGACACACCCAAGGGCTGATTGCCGAGCGGGTTTAAGGTATACTCGCCCCACTCCCTGGCGTGTTTGCCAGTCGGCGATGTCCCTGAGCCGATTCGCACTACCCTGGAAGTTGCACGTTGGGCTGGTGTGCATGTCCGCTAGACGGAAAGCCTTAAAGCCTACTGCTTCTTCCACCTTGAACTTTCGGGTTCAAGGGCTAAGTCGACAGCGGCTCTGTCGGGGAGCCTGAATTCCCAAACTCAATGCCAGTCCCCGGACTGGCATTGTTTTATGAGCCGAAAATCATGACCGAACCTGCGCCGCTATCTCGTCCGCAACTTCGACGCATGTTGCGCAAGTCCCGCCGCGCCCTCACGCCAAGCGAGCAGCGCCAGGCCGCTCAGGGTCTGTACCGACAACTGGCACAGCACCCGCTGTTTCGCCGGGCCAAACATATCTCTTTATATCTGCCCACGGACGGTGAAATCGATCCGCGCCTGCTGCTGCGTGCGGCCCAGCGCCGCGGCAAAGCCACTTACCTGCCGGTGCTCAGCGCCTGGCCGCGCACCAAGATGGTGTTCCAGCGCGTACGTCCTGGGGATAAGTTGTTGCCCAACCGCTTTCGCATTCTTGAGCCACGGGTCAATGCCCATCACCAGCGCCAGGTCTGGGCGCTGGACCTGGTGTTGTTGCCGTTGGTGGGGTTCGATGATGTGGGCGGGCGCCTGGGCATGGGCGGCGGGTTCTACGATCGCAGCCTGGCTTATCTTGCCCGCCGCCAGAGCTGGCGCAAGCCAACGCTGCTGGGGCTGGCCCATGAATGCCAGAAAGTCGAACGCCTGGCGCAGGCAAGCTGGGATGTGCCGTTGGCGGGTACGGTGACTGATAAGCAGTGGTATGTCGCGCAAACGCCACTGGAAACAGCGGCGCCTTAGTGAATGCTTGAGTTAACGCTTGAACGGTTGTGGCTGCTGCTGAGCCAGTTCAACCGGTGCATCGGTCTTGTTCGACCACAGGCTCTGGGCATAACCGGTGGTCACGACGCCCAGACCAAACAAAATAACCAAAATCCATAGTAAATCCGGCTTACGTTGCATCGATTGCCCCCCTTTCAGGCACCTCGTACACGATGACAACAACGTTCCAAAGTAGTCCGTTGCAGCTGCGTCAAGCTTAAAAGCGCGCATTCTGCGGTAACGTGAACCAACACGCAAACCTTGACGCCAACCGACTGTCGGTTTGTCATGCAATTGCCCGACAACGTGCCCAATACCTTTTTCAGGAGCCCAACAATGGCCTACTGGCTGATGAAATCCGAGCCCGACGAACTCTCCATCAACGGCCTGGAAAAGCTCGGCGAAGCGCGCTGGGACGGGGTACGCAACTATCAGGCCCGCAACTTTTTGCGTGCCATGGCCGTGGGCGACGAGTTTTTCTTCTATCACTCCAGTTGCCCGGAGCCTGGGATTGCCGGCACCGGCAAAATTATCCGCGCCGCCTACCCGGACCCCACCGCACTGGAACCAGAAAGCCACTATTTCGACGCCAAGGCCACCCCGGAGAAAAACCCGTGGAGCGCGATCGATGTCGCCCATGCGCAGACCTTCCCCAAGGTGCTAAGCCTTGGCTATCTGAAGCAGCAAACTGCACTGGCTGAAATGCCGCTGGTGCAAAAGGGCAGCCGGCTTTCTGTCATGGCAGTCACGCCTGAACAATGGGCGGCCATCCTTTCTCTGCTTTAACTGACCGATATCAACCCCCCCCATGGGCTAAACCCATCACACTGGGACGCTAACGCCGCAGGATGCAGCCATGTCTACGAACCACCATACGTCCCGTCTGTTCGCCATCGCCCTGATCGTCCTGTTGCTGGGGGCCGGGGCCTTTGGTTACTGGCGTTCGACCCAGGACCGCCTGCCCGAAGGCTTGAGCATGGGCAATGGGCGCCTGGAATCCACCGAAGTGCAGATCGCCGCCAAGATTCCCGGGCGCCTGGCCGAAGTGCACGTGGATGAAGGCGACAAAGTGCTCAAGGGCCAGTTGCTGGCGCGCATGGACACCCGCACCCTGCAAGCCCAACGCGCCCAGGCCGAAGCAGAGGTGTTGCGCGCCAAGGAAAACTTCGCCGCCGCCCAAGCCAACGTGCAATTGCGCCAAAGCGAGCAACTGCTGGCCAGCCAGGAACTCAAGCGTACCCAAGAGCTGTACCGGCGCGGCTTCGCCAGCAGCCAATTGATCGACCAGCAGCAAGCGCGCCAGAACACCGGCAACGCGGCAGTGATCGCCGCCCAAGCCCAGGTCAACGCGGTGAAGGCCGCCATCGGCGCAGCCCAGGCCCAAGTGGCCCAGCTCACCAGTGAAATCGACGACAGCAGCCTGCGAGCGCCCATCGACGGTATCATCCAATTGCGCCTGGCCGAGCCGGGCGAAGTGCTCGGCGCGGGCGGGCGCGTGTTGCTGCTGATTGACCCCAATGACCAGTACATGAATCTCTACCTGCCCGCCTCCGTTACCGGCCGTCTGACCGTCGGCAGTGAAGCGCGCATCCTGCTCGACGCCCTGCCCCAGCAAGCGCTGCCGGCCAGAATCAGTTTTGTCGCGGCCAAATCCCAGTTCACTCCCAAGGAAGTCGAAACCCGCGATGAGCGGCAGAAACTGGTGTTCCGCGTCAAATTGCGCCTGACTCAGCCAAGCGCCGTGCCACAAGCCAAACCGGGCATGCCCGGCGCGGGCTATGTACGCACGGCCGATGTCGACTGGCCGGCCAACCTGCAATGAGCGGCTTGGCGCTGCACGCCACGGGGATCAACCACCGCTACGGCAAGCAACACGCACTGCTCGACATTGCCTTCAGCCTGCCGGCCGGTACCCGCTGCGGGTTGATCGGCCCGGACGGCGCCGGCAAGTCGAGCCTGCTGGGTTTGATCGCGGGGGTTAAAAAACTGCAGGACGGCCAGTTGCAGGTGCTCGGCGGTTCCATCCAAGACCGTCGCCACCGCAACAGCCTGTACCCGCGCATCGCCTTTATGCCTCAGGGCCTGGGCGGCAACCTATACCCCGAGCTGTCCATCAGCGAGAACATCCGTTTCTTCGCTACTTTGTTCGGCCTGTCGAAAGCCGATTGCGACCAGCGCATGCACAACCTGCTGCTCGCCACCGACCTTGCACGCTTTGCCGAGCGCCCGGCAGGCAAGCTCTCCGGCGGCATGAAACAGAAGCTCGGCCTGTGCTGCGCACTGATCCATGATCCGGACCTGTTGATCCTCGACGAGCCCACCACCGGCGTCGACCCACTGTCACGCAGGCGTTTCTGGGAGCTGGTAGACAGCGTACGCCGTGAGCGCCCGCAACTGACACTGCTGGTGGCCACCGCCTACATGGAAGAGGCCGAGCAATTTGAGCATTGCCTGATGCTCGACCGTGGCAGGTTAATTGCTGATGGGCTGAGCCGCGAACTGGCGACGATCACGCCCAGCGGCAAACTGGATGAAGCCTTCACCCACTTCCAGGGCGACAGTGCCCACGACAACCAACCACTGGTCATTCCACCGCGTACAAGCGGCAACGCCGATATCGCCATCCAAGCCCACAACCTGACCCTGCGCTTTGGCGATTTCACTGCGGTGAACAACGTCAGCTTTGCCATTGGCCGCGGCGAGATCTTCGGCTTCCTCGGTTCCAACGGCTGCGGCAAGACCACCACCATGAAAGTCCTGACCGGGCTGATGCCGGCCACCGAGGGCAATGCAATCCTGCTGGGCAAACCGGTGGACGCCAAGGACCTGGCGACCCGCAAACGCGTAGGCTTCATGTCGCAGAGCTTCTCGCTGTATGGCGAGCTGAGCGTGCGCCAGAACTTGGTGCTGCATGCGCAACTGTTCGACTTGCCCAAGGCCGACAGCGGCCCGCGCATTGATGAACTGATCCAACGTTTCGACCTTGGTGAAGTGGCCGAACAGCCCTCCGGCGAGTTACCCCTTGGCCTGCGCCAGCGTTTGTCCTTGGCGGTTGCGGTGCTGCATCGCCCGGAAGTGCTGATCCTCGATGAACCCACCTCGGGCGTCGACCCTGCGGCGCGGGATGATTTCTGGCGATTGCTGATCGAGTTGTCACGGGAACAGGGCGTGACCATCTTCCTGTCCACCCACTTTATGAACGAAGCCCAGCGCTGCGACCGCATCTCCTTGATGCATGCCGGCAAGGTGTTGGCCTGCGACACGCCCGAGGCGCTGCAACAGCAGTTCCACGGTGACACCCTGGAAGCCGCGTTCGTCACCTGCCTGGAACAGGCACAGGGCGAACCGGAACCCACCACTCCCCCTGCAACCGTCAACGAAACCCACGCGCCGCCCGCGAGCAAACGCGGCTTCAGCCTGGCGCGGTGGTTGGCGGTGGCCAGCCGCGAAGGCAAGGAACTGCTGCGCGATAAGGTACGTATGGCCTTTGCTTTGCTCGGGGCGCTGTTCATGATGGTGATCTTCGGCTACGGCATATCCCTGGACGTGGAAAACCTCGCCTTCGCCGTCTACGACCAGGACCAGACCCCGCAAAGCCGTAGCTACCTGGAAGCATTTCGCAGTTCGCGCTATTTCGCTGAACGAGCACCCATCAGCGACGCCAACGAACTGCATCGGCGCCTGCAGCGCTCGGAAATCAAACTGGCCCTGGAGATCCCGCCCGGCTTTGGTCGTGACCTCTACGCCGGCCGCCAGCCCACTGTCGCGGCTTGGCTCGACGGCGGCATGCCGTTTCGCGCTGAAACCAGCCGCAACTACGTGGAGGCCGTGCACCAGAGCAACCTTGCGCAACTGGCTGAACTCAGTAGCCTGCCCTTGAATAACCAGGCGGCCGCCAAACTGGAAACCCGCTTTCGCTACAACCAGGACGTGGTCAGCGTGAACGCTATCGGCCCTGGCGTGATGGCGCTGATCCTGGCGTTCATTCCGGCCATGCTCACCGCCCTCGGCATCGTGCGCGAGAAGGAGCTGGGGTCGATCACCAACTTCTATGCCACGCCGCTGACACGCCTGGAGTTCCTGTTGGGCAAACAGGCGCCCTACCTCGTCGTCAGCCTGATCAACCTGGCGCTGCTGGTGGCGATGAACCGCTGGTTGTTCGGTGTACCGTTCAAAGGCAGCGGCCTGACCCTGGCCTTCGGCGGCCTGTTGTATGTGCTGGCGACGACGAGCATGGGCCTGCTGATCTCGGCGTTCACCCGCACCCAGATCGCAGCGATCCTCGGCACCATGATCATCACCAGCCTGCCGACCATCCAGTTTTCCGGGCTGATCGTGCCGCGTTCGTCCCTGGAGGGGGCGGCGGGGCTGATGGGCATGCTGTTTCCGGCCGGGCACTTTCTGGATATTGCGGTGGGCACCTTCACCAAGGCCCTGGACCTACGTCAGTTGTGGCCTCAATGCCTGGCGTTGTTCGGGTTTTTCGTCGGTTTTACCGGGCTGAGCCTGGTGATGCTCAAGAAGCAGGAGGCTTGATGCACAAGCTCACTCACATCCTGCGCCTGGGGCTCAAGGAACTCACCAGCCTGCGCCACGACAGCGTTTTGCTGCTGTTTCTGTTCTACGCCTTTACCGTGGCGATTTATATGCCCGCAGCCGGCTCGGTAATTGGCGTGCACAACGCCAGCGTGGCCTTTGTCGATGAAGACCACAGCGCGCTCTCGCGGCAAATGGCCCAGGCCCTGCAACCTCCAGAGTTCCAGGCGCCAGCGCCACTGCCTTACGACCAGCTGGACAAGGTCATGGACAGCGGCCAATACACCTTCGTGATCAATGTACCGGCGAATTTCCAGGCCGACCTGCTAGCGGGGCGCCAGCCGGGTGTGCAAGTGAACGTCGATGCCACGGCGATGAGCCAGGCATTCATGGGGGCGGGTTACATCGGGCGAATTTTTCAACGCGAGCTGCTGACCTACAGCGGTCAGGCCGACGCTGCTAGCAAAGCCCCGGCCCTGCTGACCACCCGGGCACTGTTCAATACCAACCTGGAAGGCGGCTGGTTCCTGGCGGTGATCCAGATCGTCAACAACATCACCATCCTCGCCATCGTGTTGACCGGCACCGCCCTGTTGCGCGAACGCGAGCACGGCACTCTCGATCACCTGCTGGTGCTGCCTCTGACCGCGCTGGAGATTATGCTGGCGAAAATCTGGAGCAACATGCTGGTGGTGGTGTTGTGTACGTGGCTGTCCCTGGAACTGGTGGTCAAAGGTTTGCTCGGCGTGCCGTTGGCCGGTTCGTTGAGCCTGTTCCTGCTGGTGACGGCGCTGTATCTGTTTGCGAGTACCGCGCTGGGGATCTTCCTCGCCACCCTCGCCCGCTCGACGCCGCAGTTCGGCCTGCTGGCGATCCCGGTGATCATCCCGATGCTGTTGCTCTCTGGCGGCAGCACGCCGCTGGACAGCATGCCCGAATGGTTGCAGTGGGTGATGCAGGGCTCACCATCGACGCATTTTGTGAGCTTGAGTGCAGCGATTCTATTCAGGGATGCAGGGCTGAGCGTAGTGTGGCCAGACTTGCTGGCACTGGCGGGGATTGGCCTGGTATTTTTTGCGGTGGCGTTGGCGCGGTTTCGCAAAAGCCTGGCTTCCTGAGGAAGCCTGGCAGGACCTCGCGAATGGCGCGAAGCGCCGGCTTTACTGGATGATCAGATTGTTGAAGAGCAGGTCTTCGACCATCGGCTTGCCGGTCTCGTCATTCATCACCTGCTGGGTTTGTTTCAGGGCTTCCTGACGCAGCTTTTCCTTGCCTTCGACCGTACTCATGGCCTCGCTAGTCTGCTGGGTAAACAGCGCCACCAACTGGTTGCGGATCAACGGATCGTTGGCCTTGACCGCCGCGGCTGCTTCGGTGCCGGTCACACGCAGGGCGATATCGGCCTTGTACACCTTGAGTTTGGCCGTGCCATCCAGGCCGTAATTGCCCACGAACGGCGGCGTCAGGCTGATGTAGCTGACTTTCGGCGCCTCGCCTTCCTTGGCTTCTTCGGCCTGGGCTGCCATCGGCAACGTCAGGGCCAGCATCAACAGGATCCACGCTTTCACAGTTCATTCCTCGAATTCGGTTGCCCGGTAGCATAACGCTAGCAAGGCTGAGCACAAGCTTATGGGGGCTTATCAGGCGTGGGCATGCTCGTTGACCCACGGGCGTTCCCTCCTACACTTATCGGCCACGACGCCAAAAGGAATAGTCCGATGAAAGCTGTGCTGTGCAAAGCCTTCGGCCCCGCCGAAACCCTGGTGCTGGAAGAGATCGCCAGCCCCGCGATCAAGAAGAACGAAATCCTGTTGGACGTGCATGCGGCCGGGGTGAATTTCCCGGATACGCTGATCATCGAAGGCAAATACCAGTTCAAGCCGCCCTTTCCGTTCTCACCCGGTGGTGAAGCGGCAGGCGTGGTCTGCGAGGTGGGTGAGAAAGTCAGCCACCTGAAAGTCGGTGACCGTGTGATGGCGTTGACCGGCTGGGGCAGCTTTGCCGAGCAGGTCGCGGTGCCCGGCTATAACGTGCTGCCGATCCCGCCGAGCATGGACTTCAACACCGCCGCCGCCTTCAGCATGACCTACGGCACCTCCATGCACGCGCTGAAACAACGCGCCAACCTGCAACCCGGCGAGACCTTGCTGGTGCTTGGTGCGTCCGGCGGCGTGGGCCTGGCCGCCGTGGAGATCGGCAAGGCCATGGGCGCCCGGGTGATTGCCGCCGCCAGCAGCGCCGACAAGCTCGCAGTAGCCAAGGCGGCCGGCGCCGATGAGTTGATCAACTACAGCGAAGCCAGCCTCAAGGATGAGGTCAAGCGCCTGACCGATGGCAATGGCGCCGATGTTATCTACGACCCGGTGGGTGGCGACCTGTTTGACCAGGCCATTCGCTCGATCGCCTGGAATGGGCGGCTGCTGGTGGTGGGGTTCGCCAGTGGGCGTATTCCTGAGCTGCCGGTGAACCTGGCGTTGCTCAAGGGCGCAGCGGTGGTCGGGGTGTTCTGGGGCTCGTTTGCCCAGCGCCAGCCGCAGGATAACGCGGCGAATTTTCAGCAGTTGTTCACGTGGTATGGCGAGGGCAAGTTGAAGCCGTTGGTGTCACAGGTGTATCCGCTGGAACAGGCAGCACAGGCGATCAATGATCTGGGGCAGCGCAAGGCAGTGGGTAAAATAGTTGTCCAAACCCGATAACACACCTGAAATGCAATCCATGTGGGAGCTGGCTTGCCTGCGACAGCGGTGAGTCAGCTGCTACAGATGAAGCTGAAAGACCGTCATCGCAGGCCAGCCAGCTCCCACAGTAGTTACTTCGCGGCCTTAGGACCTAACCACGACCATCACTTATCTATAGGCGACATGTTCGTAAAAGAACATGCAATTGCTCTCGTTTCCTGTGTTTGCAGATAAGAGGCGATGCTATTTTCGGTAACGAAACTGTAACATTCGCATCCGCAGTCAAAACAAGAAATTTGGAGCTCTTGAATGTTTGCTTTCTTTCGACCTGCCGCACACCAGGCGCCCCTGCCTGAAGAAAAAATAGACAGTACCTACCGACGGCTGCGCTGGCAGATCTTCGCGGGTATTTTCTTTGGTTACGCCGGCTACTACCTGCTGCGTAAAAACTTCTCCCTGGCCATGCCCTACCTGATCGACGAGGGTTACACCCGCGGTGAACTGGGCCTGGCGATGTCGGCGATCGCAATCGCCTACGGCTTGTCCAAATTCCTGATGGGCCTGGTGTCAGACCGCTCCAACCCACGCTACTTCCTGCCCTTCGGCCTGCTGGTTTCGGCGGGGGTGATGTTCATTTTCGGTTTCGCGCCTTGGGCAACGTCCAGCGTGACCATGATGTTCATTTTGCTGTTCATCAACGGCTGGGCCCAGGGCATGGGTTGGCCGCCAAGTGGGCGGACCATGGTGCACTGGTGGTCGCAGAAAGAACGCGGCGGCGTGGTGTCCGTATGGAACGTGGCGCATAACGTCGGCGGAGGCTTGATCGGCCCGCTGTTCCTGCTGGGCATGGCGTGGTTCAACGACTGGCATGCGGCGTTCTATGTACCGGCCACCGTGGCCCTGGCGGTGGCGGCGTTTGCCTTCATCACCATGCGCGACACCCCGCAATCGGTGGGCCTGCCGCCTATCGAGCAGTACAAGAACGATTACCCGGAAGGCTACGACGCCAGCCACGAAGACGAATTCAGCGCCAAGGAAATCTTCGTCAAGTACGTGCTGCGCAACAAAATGCTCTGGTACATCGCCTTCGCCAACGTGTTTGTCTATCTGCTGCGCTACGGCGTACTGGACTGGGCGCCGACCTACTTGAAAGAAGCCAAGCACTTCACGGTCGATAAGTCGTCCTGGGCGTACTTCTTCTACGAATGGGCAGGTATTCCGGGCACGCTGCTGTGCGGCTGGATGTCGGACAAGATCTTCCGTGGCAACCGCGGCCTGACCGGTATCGTGTTCATGGCTCTGGTGACAGTGGCCACCCTGGTTTACTGGCTCAACCCGCCGGGCAACCCGATGATCGACATGATTGCGCTGTTCTCCATCGGCTTCCTGATCTACGGCCCGGTGATGCTGATCGGCCTGCAGGCACTGGAACTGGCTCCGAAGAAGGCCGCCGGCACCGCAGCGGGCTTCACCGGTCTGTTCGGTTATCTGGGCGGTTCGGTAGCGGCAAGTGCGGCCATGGGCTACACGGTTGACCATTTCGGCTGGGACGGTGGTTTCGTGCTGCTGATCAGCGCCTGTGTACTGGCGATCGCGTTCCTGATCCCTACGCTGTGGCACACCAACAGCGTCAGCTCGGCGCGTTAATCGCCCGGGCAACCCTTGGCACAACGCTTGAGCCGCGCCTCCAGATTTTTATCTGGCATGGCGTGGCTACGCAGGGCGTTCACGGTCTGCTCGACATAATCGCGAGTGGTACCGTAACGCCCGCAAGCGCTTTGCAGTACATGGTTAAGCACGATATCGGGCAAGTTGCCGGCATAGCTGGGCAAATGCCGCTCCAACACAAACCCCAACGCCTGCACGGTACTGCCATCTTGCAATCGGCAGCTGAGCCAGTGCGGCCGGTAAGAGGGGTAAGGCATCTCGCGTTGCCACAGGGCATACAGCGAGGCCTCCAACTGATCTTCCGGCAAACGGTAGGCGAACCCGCTGCAGGAACCACCGCGATCCAGGCCGAACACCAACCCCGGCAACTCCGGCGTTCCCCGATGCTCATGGGACCACAGGTACAAGCCCCGGTGATAACCGTGGACCCGCGCCCGTACGCGTTCGGTGGATGAACATTCAGGGCGCCAGATCAGCGAACCATAAGCAAATAGCCACACCGGCCCGCCCTTATGCCGTGCCATGGTGGCTTGCATCGAGCTCATTAACTGTTCGTGTGTGAGTTGCGGCCCAAGATCGAGGCGCGGAGGGTAAGCCAATTGCAGAAGATCGGTTTCAATGGCGGTCATGGCGAAATGCGGTGCGCCTCCTGAGTGTTACCAGTTGTGAGCGACTTTACCGTAATAAAACGCAGCGCTGTAACCGTACGGCGAAAAAGTGCCACTGGGCATTAATCAACGCCGCCACTCGTCAGGATCTGGACGGTTAATCCCGCTACTGTCAGCCCCGGTTCAGCCTGGGCGGGCGCCATGCCGTCAAACTAGCGCGCACATAACGACCCACTTAGCCGTTCATTACATCGACTATCGAGGTCGCCCCATGAAAAAATTTCGATTGCCTGGGCTGTTGTTCCTGGCCCAAGCCACCACCGCGCTGGCGGGCGAAACCCCACCCGCCAACGACGACAAAGGCTTCTGGTACGCCCAGACCAGCGTCTACACCCGGCACTTCGCCCCCGACCCCGAGCACAACAACAAACAGGACCTGATCGGCCTGGAACGCAACGAGGCGTCGGGCCTGGTGTATGGCGGGGTGACTTTTCGCAACTCGTTCCGCCAGCGCTCGTACTACGCCTATGCGGGCAAGCGCTATGACATGGCCGAGTATCCGGTGTATGCAAAATTGACCGGCGGGCTGCTTCAGGGCTATCGCGGCGACTACCGCGACAAGATCCCGTTGAACCGATTCGGTGTGGCGCCGGTGATCATTCCGTCGGTGGGCGCGCATTACGGGCCGGTGGCGGCGGAGTTGGTGTTGCTCGGGTTCAACGCGGCAATGGTGACGACTGGCGTGCGCTTCTGACACGACACTGTCCCCTGTGAGAGCTGACTTGCCTGCTCCTACATTATTCAGCGCAAGGCTTCAGGGCCTTGGGGCGTAGGCGAAGACGTCGGCGCGCATCCGGTGCGCATCCATGCCGGCGCTGACCAGTGCGTCCAGCGTGCCGTAGATCATCGCCGGCGAACCGCTGGCGTAGACGTGCACGCTATTGAGGTCGGCAATGTCTTCGCACACTGCCTCATGCAGCAAACCACAGCGCCCTTCCCAACCACACAGGTCGCTGACGACTTTGTGCAGGAACAGGTTGGGCAATTGCAGCCATTGATCCCAATGCTCGATTTCGTAGAAATCATCCGGCAGACGCACGCCCCAATACAGATGCACCGGGTGCTTGAAGCCTGAAGCGCGGCAATGCTCGATCAGGCTGTTCATCTGCGCCATGCCGGTGCCGGCGGCCATCAGTACCAGTGGCCCGTCTGGCAGTTCAGCCAGATGAGTGTCGCCAAACGGCAGCTCGACGCGCGCCATCTGGTTACGCTGCAACTGCTCGATGAGGCTGCGCGCACTGGCTTCCCGTGCCAGTACATGCAACTCCAACTCACGCCCGGCATGGGGCGCCGAGGCCAGGGAAAACGCTGACTTCTCGCCGTTGTCCCGCTCGATCATCAGGTATTGCCCGGCGTGATAACGCACCGCCTTGCCAGCCGGGGCGCGCAGGCGCACACGCCACACATCGCCACCCACTTGCACACACTCGATCAATTGGCACGACAATTTGCGCAACGGCAACTCTCCCGGCGCCAGAACGCCATCCCACAGCACCACACAATCCTCCAGGGGCTCGGCGATACAGGTGTAGAACTCACCATGATCGCGCACTTCCCCGCCTTGGCGTACCCGGCCCTCCACCAGCAACGCCGCGCAGACATGGCACACGCCATTGCGACAGGCTTGAGGGCACTCATAGCCCAGGCGGCGTGCGCCTTCGAGGATTCGCTCGCCAGGAGCCAGCTCCAGCACAGCACCGGAAGGTTGCAGGGTTACACGCATCAATCTATTCCCAATTCTTTCCAGATCGCATCGACCCGCGCAGTGACGGCTTCATCCTTGACGATCACCCGGCCCCACTCACGCGTGGTTTCGCCCGGCCATTTATGCGTGGCATCCAGGCCCATCTTTGAGCCAAGGCCCGATACCGGCGACGCGAAGTCGAGGTAGTCGATGGGCGTGTTGTCGATCATCACCGTATCGCGCTTGGGGTCCATGCGCGTGGTGATGGCCCAGATCACGTCGTTCCAGTCTCGGGCATTGATGTCGTCGTCGGTGACGATAACGAACTTGGTGTACATGAACTGTCGCAAAAACGACCACACACCGAGCATTACCCGCTTGGCATGCCCCGGATACGACTTCTTCATGGTCACGATGGCCATGCGATACGAACAGCCCTCGGGCGGCAGGTAGAAGTCGGTGATTTCCGGGAATTGCTTTTGCAGGATCGGCACGAACACTTCGTTGAGCGCCACGCCGAGGATGGCCGGCTCATCGGGCGGACGACCCGTGTAGGTGCTGTGGTAGATCGGCTTGACCCGATGGGTGATGCGCTCGACGGTGAACACCGGGAAGCTGTCGACTTCGTTGTAGTAACCGGTGTGGTCGCCGTACGGGCCTTCATCGGCCATTTCACCTGGGTGAATCACGCCTTCAAGAATGATTTCGGCGGTGGCCGGCACTTGCAGGTCATTACCGCGGCACTTCACCAGCTCCGTGCGATTACCGCGCAACAAACCGGCGAAAGCGTACTCGGAGAGGCTGTCAGGTACGGGCGTGACTGCGCCGAGGATGGTCGCCGGGTCGGCACCCAGGGCCACGGATACCGGGAACGGCTTGCCGGGATGCTTTTCGCACCACTCACGGAAGTCGAGGGCGCCGCCACGGTGGCTGAGCCAGCGCATGATCACTTTGTTACGGGCAATGACTTGCTGACGGTAGATACCGAGGTTCTGGCGGTCCTTGTTCGGGCCTTTGGTGACGGTCAGGCCCCAGGTGATCAACGGGCCGACGTCGCCGGGCCAGCAGGTTTGCACCGGGAGCATGGCCAGGTCGACATCGTCGCCCTCAATGACCACTTCCTGGCACACCGCGTCTTTGACCACCTTGGGGGCCATGGCAATGATCTTGCGGAAGATCGGCAGCTTGGACCAGGCGTCCTTCAAGCCCTTGGGCGGCTCGGGCTCCTTGAGAAAGGCCAGCAGCTTGCCGATCTCGCGCAGTTCGCTGACGGACTCGGCGCCCATGCCAAAGGCCACGCGCTCGGGAGTGCCGAACAGGTTGCCCAGCACCGGAATATCGAAGCCGGTCGGGTTTTCGAACAACAGCGCCGGGCCCTTGTTGCGCAAGGTGCGGTCGCAAATCTCAGTCATTTCCAGCACCGGAGAAATCGGCATCTGGATACGTTTCAACTCTCCGCGCTGCTCAAGTTGCTGCACGAAATCCCGAAGATCCTTGAATTTCATTAACCATGCCACCCGTAAAATAGGCGTACATCCTACCTGCTCTGAGGGCGGCTGGCAGCTTAATTGGCCGTCAATCCGCGTGATTGCAACGAACTGAACAACGGCTCCAGGAAGGCTTCGATGTGTCGCGCGCCGACGTCTGAAAGGTGGTTATCGTCGGTATACAGCGCTCGGCCATTGAGTTCGACCCGGCATAGACCGTCGGTGCCACACAGCAAAGGTGCAGGGTCCAGCACCGCGACACCGCTGTCGGCCGCCGCCAACTCATCAAACAAGTGCGTGATAAAGGCCTGGCGCTTTACATGCTCGGCCACGGCGAGCCCTTCACCGTCCACGGGGCGGTTCATCATGGCCAGGCGGCTGAGACGGTAAGGTACGATGATTTCCTGCAGCGGCACTTCCTTGACCAGCCAGACCTTGTGCCCGGCAGCGCGCAAGCCCTGGATGCGCTCGCGCAAGCCCTGGGCAAAGCGTTGTTCGGCGACGGCACGCACATACTGGCCGGTGCCCGGGTCTTTGAGCGCATGCTCCTTGTCGCCGGACATTTGCCCGTACACATACAGGCTCCAGCGGGCGGCCAACACCACATCGCTGAAAGTCTGCTCGGACATGGCCTTCTCGACGCGACGATTGAAATGCGCGCAGCGGGCAATATTCTCCAGACCATCGAGGGGAATACAGCCGGCAAAACTGGCTTCGACCAGGCTGATATCGTGGCGATCAGCGCCCTCTTTAAGTGCAGGTATCAGCGCAGTGGCGTGACTGTCGCCCCATACCAGCGCTGAAACAGATTGGCCTTTCGGGCCGAAATGGCAGAACAAGCGTTCATCGGGCGTATCTTTGTCGGCCATGCACGCCAGCAGGTCAGGGCTCCACTTCTTGGCCTGGGCAAAACGCAACGCCTGTTCGGACAAGCGCGAAGGCACGCCGTCAGCTTCGCGTATCGCAAGGCCAGTGAAGCCCAGCCCCAGAATGCCGACCATGGCTGACGCCAGAATCGCCTTACGCGAAGCCAGCAAACGCTTTTCCCGGAACGGCGTTTCCACGAAGCGCCAGGACAGATAGCCCAGCACCAGCGAAAGCAGCATCAGCCCCGCCAGCTCCAGCGCGCTCAAGCCATCTACCGCGGCATAGTTGGCGTACACGAACACCGGCCAGTGCCAGAGGTACCAGGAATAAGAGATCAGCCCGATACCCACCATGATCCGTGTGCCCAACAGGCGAGCGACCCAGGTCTGTTGCTGACCGTTGGCCCAGATCAACCCGACCACCCCCAGCACGGGCAACAACGCGGTCGCACCTGGGAACGGCGTTTTCGCGTCGTAGCCCAGCACAGCGATGAGGATCAATGCCAGGGAAGCCAGGCTGACCCCTTGAGCCAAGGCCGGCGAGGCGCGCCATTCACGCTTGGGCTGCACCGCCAGCATTGCACCGGCCAGTAGTTCCCAGGCCCGCAGGTGCAACAGGAAGAAGGCTTTCTGCGGCTCATGCTGAACCGCCCAGACGCTCATGCCAAACGACACCAACAGTACCGCGAACAATGCCAGGCGCCAGTGCTTCAACCGACTGGAAAGCAACGTCAGCAGCAATGGGAAGAAAATATAGAACTGCTCTTCTACTGCAAGCGACCAGGTATGCAGCAAGGGCTTGATGTCGGATGAGGCATCAAAGTAGCCATGCTGACGCGAGAACAACAGGTTCGACGTAAAGGTCACCTGATAGTGCGCAGACCGCCCTAACTCCTCATAGTCCTTGGGCGCCAACAGAAACCAACCCACTGCCAGTGTCGCGGCGATCATCACAAACAGGGCCGGCAAGATACGCCGGGCTCGACGAGCCCAGAAGTCGATGAAGCTGAAGCGTCCAGCTTGACGCTCACGCCAGATAATTGACGTGATCAGGAAACCTGAGATGACGAAGAAGACGTCAACGCCAACAAAACCGCCAGTAATGCCAGGGACACCAAAGTGGAACAACACGACTGCAAGGACAGCAATGGCACGCAGGCCATCGATGTCTCTGCGGTAAGCAAGGGTGGTCATAAGAATGTGGTCAGTCTGCGACGAAAGGGATGAGCGAAGTCACGCGTCAATTTTTGTTACTTAACGGATACTTATGCCACAAAAATCGCAGAATCTCGACGCAAAAAAAATGGCGCCCCATTAAGGACGCCATTTTTTTGGACCTGAAACGCTGTATTACTTGCGTTTCATCGACAGGAAGAACTCGTCGTTGGTCTTGGTGGTTTTCAGCTTGTCGATCAGAAACTCGATGGCCGCAACTTCGTCCATCGGGTGCAGCAGCTTGCGCAGGATCCACATACGCTGCAGTTCGTCGTCTGCGGTCAGCAACTCTTCGCGGCGGGTGCCGGAGCGGTTGATGTTGATCGCCGGGAACACACGCTTTTCAGCGATGCGGCGGTCCAAAGGCAGTTCCATGTTGCCGGTACCCTTGAACTCTTCGTAGATCACTTCGTCCATCTTCGAGCCGGTTTCAACCAGCGCGGTGGCGATAATGGTCAGCGAGCCGCCTTCTTCGATGTTCCGCGCAGCGCCGAAGAAACGCTTTGGTTTCTCCAGGGCGTGGGCATCGACACCACCGGTCAGCACCTTGCCGGAGCTCGGGATCACGGTGTTGTAGGCACGGGCCAGACGCGTGATGGAATCGAGCAGGATCACCACGTCTTTCTTGTGCTCGACCAGGCGCTTGGCCTTTTCGATCACCATTTCGGCAACCTGCACGTGGCGGGTTGGCGGCTCATCAAACGTCGAGGCAACCACTTCGCCGCGCACGGTGCGCTGCATTTCGGTCACTTCTTCCGGACGCTCATCGATCAACAGCACGATCAGATGAACTTCAGGGTTGTTACGTGCAATGTTCGCGGCGATGTTCTGCAGCATGATGGTCTTGCCGGCTTTCGGCGGTGCGACGATCAGGCCACGCTGGCCTTTGCCGATCGGAGCGCAGAGATCGATCACACGACCGGTCAAGTCTTCGGTGGAGCCGTTACCGGCTTCCATCTTCATGCGCACGGTCGGGAACAGCGGGGTCAGGTTCTCGAAGAGAATCTTGTTTTTCGCGTTCTCTGGGCGGTCGAAGTTGATCGTGTCGACCTTGAGCAGGGCGAAGTAACGCTCGCCTTCCTTCGGAGGACGGATCTTGCCAACGATGGTGTCACCAGTGCGCAAGTTGAAGCGACGGATCTGGCTCGGCGAGACGTAGATATCGTCTGGGCCGGCGAGATAGGACGCGTCTGCAGAGCGGAGGAAGCCGAAGCCGTCCTGGAGGATCTCCAGCACGCCATCACCGGAGATTTCCTCGCCGCTTTTCGCGTGCTTCTTGAGCAGGGAGAAAATCACGTCCTGCTTGCGCGAACGGGCCATATTTTCTATGCCCATTTCTTCGGCCAATTGGAGCAGGTCGGTAATCGGCTTTTGCTTGAGTTCAGTCAGATTCATATAGGAATGACGTAATCATTTATGGAGGGGGGAAATTAAGCTTTTGGCTTAATGAGGCCGCGCCGCAGAGAAGGCGACAGGATCGCGTACTAATCGAAAAGGAATGCGTCGGCGACGGCTTGCAGGGGGCAGTGGAGAAACCACTGCGGGGCCGAATGTACCACCTGGATTTCGGAGCGTCTAGCCCTGCTTTACGAAAAAGCCCCGCTATTTGCGGGGCTTTTTTGACGACGCTTAGATGTTCGCGTCGAGGAAAGCTTGCAACTGGGACTTCGACAGCGCGCCCACTTTAGTCGCTTCAACATTGCCGTTCTTGAACAGCATCAGCGTAGGAATACCACGTACGCCATGCTTGGCCGGAGTTTCCTGGTTGTCGTCGATGTTCAGCTTGGCAACGGTCAGCTTGCCTTCGTAGGTGGTTGCAATGTCGTCCAGGACCGGAGCGATCATTTTGCAAGGGCCGCACCATTCAGCCCAGTAGTCAACCAGCACCGGGCCGGCAGCCTTGAGTACTTCGGCCTCAAAGGTCGCGTCGGTGACGTGCTTGATAAGATCGTTGCTCATGGATGTCTCCGGATTGTAAGCAAAAAAAACGTTGCCCATCATAGCCGCCCTTCCCCTGTTCAGGAAGCCGCGTCTGATTGAGTCTTGCTATGAAGTTGAATGAGTGTGGGTATGACCCCACTCACGACGTAACGGGCGTCACGAACGCAATGCCCGTGCGCAACGCAGCATTACGTATATGTTCCTGCATGGTTTTCTGCGCCGTCGTACTGTTGCGGCGGGCCAGGGCGCGCAGGATCCTGCGATGTTCCTGCCAGGTTTCCATGGCCCGCTCCGGCCGGATGAACGGTAGTTTCTGACTCTCCAAAAACACCTCGGCACTGGCACTGAGGATACTCACCATTGCCTGGTTACCGCTGGCCAGCAGAATGCACTGGTGAAATTCGAAGTCCAGGCGAGCGGCCGCTTCGAAGTCACCCGCCTTGAGCACTCTGTGCATGGCTTCGACATTATCCTCCAGGCTGTCCAGCGCCTCGATGGTCAGTGTCATTGCTGCCAACCCCGCCGCAAACCCCTCCAATGCGTAGCGCAGTTGGAAGATATCCGGCGGCGTAACCTGCGCCGCGAAGGGCCAGGCAAACCCTGGCGCTTCTTGCACGTCCTGCACGAACACGCCCTTGCCCGGCTGCACACTGACCACGCCCAAGGCGCTAAGGGATGACAGCGCCTCACGCAACGAAGCCCGACTCACCCCCAATTGCAGGGCCAGGTCGCGCTGGGACGGTAACGCATCGCCCGGCCCGAAGCCTTGCTCCTTGATCAGTTTGCGGATGGCCTGCAAGGCCGCTTCCGGTACGGCTTGGGCAATGGAATTCATAAAAAGCTCAGGTTCCCGATAGCTGCGTGACCCGTTGTAAAACTATTTATGGTCGGCTGCAAGCCACGCCCCAAAGGGGCTCGCAGCTTTTTGTCAGCGCTCGAAAAGGGTGCGAAAACCCTGGTAACTGTTCAGACCAGTAAGACCTGTGCACCTCAACAAACATCAGCCTTGCAGACGATCCGAACGGTGCTGGCATGGGCTGTGCACTGGGCAAACTCAGAAAATTCCTTCGCCTTTTTCGGAGAGTTGCCATGACCAAGCGCTACAGCGCCCTGCTCACTGCCCTGTTTGCCAGCCTGATGCTGAGCCAGGCACCCGCCCAGGCGAATGGTCTGGATGACATCGTCGCTCGTGGCACCCTGAAGGTTGCCGTCCCCCAGGACTTTCCGCCGTTTGGCTCGGTCGGCCCTGACATGCAACCCCGTGGCCTGGACATCGACACCGCAAAGCTGCTGGCCGACCAACTCAAGGTCAAGCTGGAACTGACCCCGGTGAACAGCACCAACCGCATCCCGTTCCTCACCACCGGCAAGGTCGACCTGGTGATTTCCAGCCTGGGCAAGAACCCCGAGCGCGCAAAGGTCATCGACTTCTCCAACGCCTACGCGCCGTTCTACCTCGCCGTGTTTGGGCCGCCTGACTCCCCCATCACCAGCCTCGACGACCTCAAGGGCAAGACCATTAGCGTGACCCGTGGCGCCATCGAGGACATCGAGCTGACAGCGGTAGCGCCCAAGGAAGCCACGATCAAGCGCTTTGAAGACAACAATTCCACCATCGCCGCCTACCTGGCCGGCCAGGTCGACCTGATCGCCAGCGGCAACGTGGTCATGGTGGCCATCAGCGAACGCAACCCCAAACGCGTACCCGCGCTGAAGGTGAAGCTCAAGGACTCGCCGGTGTACGTGGGCGTGAACAAGAACGAGCCGGCGCTGTTGGAAAAGGTCAACCAGATCCTGGTCGCGGCCAAGGCTGACGGTAGCCTGGAGAAAAACGCCATGCAGTGGCTCAAAGAACCGCTGCCTGCCGACCTCTGACGCGGAGCTCAACGATGGCCTATCAATTCGACTTTGTGCCGGTGCTGGCCAATACCGATCTGCTCCTGCGTGGCGCGCTGTTCACCCTTGAGCTGACGGCCATTGGCGCCCTCCTCGGCGTGGCACTGGGAACCGTCGGCGCCGTGGTAAGGGCGTGGAAGATCCAGCCGTTCGCGTGGCTCTTTGGTGTGTATGTCGAGTTGATCCGCAACACGCCGTTCCTGGTGCAACTGTTCTTTATCTTCTTCGGTCTGCCGTCCCTGGGGTTGAAAATCACTGAATGGCAAGCCGCCGTGCTGGCGATGGTGATCAACCTGGGGGCATACTCCACCGAGATCATCCGTGCGGGCATCCAGGCCATCCCTCGAGGGCAACTGGAGGCGGCCGCGGCGCTGGCAATGACGCGCTTTGAAGCGTTTCGCCATGTGGTGCTGCTGCCGGCCCTGGGCAAGGTGTGGCCAGCCCTGAGCAGCCAGATCATCATCGTGATGCTCGGCTCGGCGGTGTGTTCGCAGATCGCGACTGAAGAGCTGAGCTTTGCCGCCAACTTTATCCAGTCGCGTAATTTCCGTGCCTTTGAAACCTATGCCCTGACCACCCTGGTGTACCTGTGCATGGCGCTGATGATTCGCCAGTTGCTCAACTGGATCGGCCGACGGTTTGTCATGAGGAACAGCCGATGAGTGATTTTTCGTTCTGGGACATCGTGCGCAACCTGCTTACCGGCCTGCAATGGACGCTGCTGCTGTCGCTAGTGGCGTTTGTGGGCGGCGGCCTGATCGGCTTACTGGTGATGACCCTGCGCATCAGCCGCAAAGCGTTCCCACGCAACATTGCCCGCACCTATATCGAACTGTTCCAGGGCACGCCACTGCTGATGCAGCTGTTCCTGGTGTTTTTCGGCGTTGCCCTGCTCGGCGTGGACATATCGCCCTGGCTGGCAGCGGCGATTGCGTTGACCCTGTTTACCAGCGCTTACCTGGCTGAAATATGGCGCGGCTGCGTCGACTCAATTGCCCACGGCCAATGGGAAGCCTCGGCCAGCCTGGCCCTCAACCCGCTTGAACAACTGCGCTACGTGATCTTGCCCCAGGCGCTACGTATTGCTGTCGCGCCGACAGTGGGCTTCTCGGTGCAGGTGGTCAAAGGCACCGCCGTGACCTCGATCATCGGCTTCACCGAACTGACCAAGACGGGCGGCATGCTCGCCAACGCCACCTTCGAACCCTTCATGGTCTATGGCCTGGTGGCCCTCGGTTACTTCCTGCTTTGCTACCCCTTGTCCCTCAGTGCGCGCTACCTGGAAAGGAGACTGCATGCCTCTGCTTAGAATTTCCGCCCTGCATAAGTATTACGGCGATCACCACGTGCTCAAGGGCATCGACCTGACGGTGGACGAAGGCCAGGTGGTGGCAATCATCGGCCGCAGCGGCTCGGGCAAGTCCACCTTGCTGCGCACCCTCAATGGTCTGGAGTCGATCAACGACGGCGTCATCGAAGTCGATGGTGAATACCTCGACGCGGCCCGCGCCGACCTGCGCAGCCTGCGGCAGAAGGTCGGCATGGTGTTCCAGCAATTCAATCTATTCCCGCACCTGACCGTGGGCGAGAACGTGATGCTGGCGCCGCAAGTGGTGCAGAAAGTGCCAAAGGCCAAAGCGGTGCAGTTGGCAAAGCAGATGCTGGAACGGGTAGGCCTGGGCGAGAAGTTCGACGCTTTCCCTGATCGACTGTCCGGTGGCCAGCAACAGCGAGTCGCCATTGCCCGCGCACTGGCCATGTCACCCAAAGTGCTGCTGTGCGATGAAATCACATCGGCCCTGGACCCGGAGCTGGTCAATGAAGTGCTCAGCGTGGTGCGCCAACTGGCTAAAGACGGCATGACCCTGATCATGGTGACCCACGAAATGCGTTTTGCCCGGGAGGTTGGGGATAAGCTGGTGTTCATGCACCAGGGTAAGGTGCATGAAGTGGGCGATCCGAAAGTGCTGTTTGCACATCCGCAATCTGCCGAGCTGGCAAACTTCATCGGCAGCCATGGATCACCTGCCTGAGGACTCAGCCACCGGACACCAGCTCGAAACGCCCATTGCCCTCGTATGTGGTTTTATTGCCAACAGCAGTGGCTGCGCTCGATAGCCAGGTGTCTACTTGCACCTGCGCCGAAAAAGCGTGGCCTCTGGCAGGAGCTCCGCCGACCAGCACTACCAGAGATTGGCCTGGGCGTAGCTGGGCGTCCCGTTCGGTAGGGTTGTGCCATTGCGCTAACTCGATGGGTTTACCGTCGAGTTGAGGATGCTGAAGCGTCAGGTTGAAAAAACCCTGGCGGCCAAACCTGTAGCCAGTCTCATTGGCCGGCACGCCTTGAAAACGTAGCGCAATCACCGCAGCCTCCACGCAGATCACGTTCAGACGTACCATACGCTTTCCCAGCGAAGCACCCCGATTTTCGAGCTGTTCGCCTGGGCGAAGCAGGCCGTAATCGATGATGGGCTGGCTCAGGGACAGGCGGCAGTTCGCAGCACTTGCCGGCGCTGCCAGTAAAAGGCAGCTCAACAACAGCCCCAAGCCTTTGAGGCACCCGATACGCCACTCGTTCATGCGGGCCATCTCACCGACAGACCGCCGAAGCGGTTTCGTAGAATTTGCCATTATAGGTTTGCTCCGGAAGGTCGAGTTGCAGCGCGCAGGATACTGTGCTGGAAGAGACTTTAAGGGCCTGGGGCGCGTCGACGTTGCTGAGAAAAATCATCCCATCCCCAACCACCGTGGTCAGCAATGCATTTTCTGGCCCCAGCACGGCAGCGCCCTGAGGCAATGGTTTGCCGTGTATATCCGTAGCGCGCAGCAGTACCCGGCGCACATTGATTACTTCGAAATCGACCCTGTTGAAGGACCCACGACCCGCTTCCAGAACCTTGGTACCGTTCTTGATATCCATCTGGCGAGGTAGGCTTTTGCCTTCCAACTCCAACACACTCGACTGATAAGCCGGCAAACTGGCGATCACAGCCTTGCCCCACGGGTCGGTCCACACCGGCCCTTGAGGTGTGGTAAGACGAGCACCGGCAACCTCGCCCACCGAGACCACGCCAAACGTGTCCTCAACCCGATACGGCGACAATGTGAAACCTTCAGAATGGGCGACCACCGCCCCTTGCAATTGCCCGGAGTAACTGGTGCTGGACGAGTCACGATTCAGCCCCAGCCCCACTTGCGCGTAACGAGAAGACGCGTTGAGCGTGCCGCCCAGGGTGTGCTCACGATGCCCTGCGAAGTCTCTGTCGCTGCGTATCTGGTAGTTCAGCGTCTCGTCGACACGCTCATCATAGGCAGTGCCGATACTGGAGCGCTCTCCCTGACGCCGAGCGAATGCGCTGAGGCTCCGATCACGGCCCAAGGGAACACTGACCTGCAGTCGAATACCCAGTCCGTCATCGTTCCGGTCATCGGCACTGTTGGACTGGCCAATCTGAGAGTCCACGGTCACACCGACGCTGGCATATCTGAAGCTCTTGTTCCACGTGCCGTAGATATTCTGGGTAATCCGGCTCTTGAAATCGGCCCCCCGGTTATAACCGATTGAGAAGCCACCCAACTGAGGGTCCGCCCAACTGAATCCTACGGTGTAGTGGTTCTTGAATCGCGAGCCATCCACATCGTTTACATGAGGCGTCACTGTATCGATGACGTCACGATAGCCCGGTGTCTGCGCAGTGGCACTCAAGGACATCTGTACATTCGCAGGCAGGCCGACGCTCACAGACACACTGTTGCGCGCGCCTTGTACGTTTGTTGAATGATCCCGGGACAAGTTGTTACGCACCCCCAGAGAAAAGCGCTGGGAAAAGCTGCTGTCCAGGGCAAGCCCTACCGCATTGTAGCTATCGGTACTTTGTACCCCTGCGCTGACCGCGCTGTCCTTGCCCACAGCCCACGTACCACTGGCCATGGCCAGCAGGGGCTCTTTGGCCCCTCTCCCCTCCACCTCGCGGACCTTGCCCAAAGAAGCTGTATATCCAGACTTCACGGGGACCACTGCGCGGAACGTAGCAGCCGGCACGACAAAACTGCGCTGCCCGCCCTGAGTCTCTATCACCGTGACCTGAAGGTCGCTGGTGCCGTTGAGCAAGGGCAGATTGGTCAGCGTAAAAGGCCCCTCAGGAACGACCGTGGTATAGATCAACGCGCCGGATTGCCGTACTTCCACCCGTGATTGGCTCAGGGCTCGCCCCTCGACTACCACGCCATTGTGACTGCCACCACTTTCAATACCATCGGGGAAAATCTGCGCGCCCGTCAGTTGTACTCCCCCAAACACCGGGTTATTGCTCGATATCTGACCGACCTGGAAGGTCGAAGCCAAAGGCAAGAAATCCCGTTGTGCATAGGCGAAAAGGTGTTCGGCCGTTGTGCGGCGATCGTTGGAAATATAAAGCTGGCGGCTGCGGGCAATCCAATCACCAAAATTGAAGCCCACCTCTGTGGAGGCTGAAAGATACCGATAGGTATCCGCCCTGGAATGACTGTTGATTGCCTGGACGTCGTAATTGAGTAGCGCTGCCGTGCCTCCGCGCGCATAGCTGCCGGAGTCTCGCTGAACGTCTCGCAGCGCTTGCGTAGGCACCACCAACGACACCTCTTCGTTGCCAGGGCGCAATGTCGTTACTGTCTCAGGGTATTCGGCTTTGAAGTCATGACAGGCTTGCTCGGGGGGGACACTTTTGTCGATCACCGAGGAAGGTACCCGCAAGCTGCCACGATCAAGCAAACTACGGGTAAAGCATAGCTCACCTTCTTTATCGAACCGAGCATCCGTCAAGCCTATCCGCTCACCGTTGACGTGCAGGTCCACGACCCTCACACCCTCACTGAAACGTGGCGCATGACGAAAATAGTGGGCAACCGAAGGGCTGATACCCCGCGCCTGCAGCGTTTCCAAGTCGAACCCGGAAATGCTCGATACACGGGCGGCAGAAGCATCCGTGACCACCACCGCCATCATTGCCATGCACACCGACAGGCTCAGCCCGCTTCGCCTGAAAAGCGCCTCACGCTTTTGTACATGATTCAAGTCGTCGGGAACTGCACCGAAATTGCCATTGGTTGTGTTCATGAACGGTCACGGCGCATTCGTGATGAGCAGCGCATCGTAGCTATCGACAGCGAAGCCGTAGACGGTCGCGGGTTCAAGGGTGACCGAGGTCGCACCGGGTACAGGCTTGTCCAAGGCCACCTGCAACACTTCGCCAGGCAGCACGTAGGTACGAGCAAGGCTGGCCGTCACTCGTTGCGGATTAAGACGGACGTCTGCCGCCAAGCGAACTACGTAGGGGCTGTCGTTGCGCACACTCAAGACGTTGGCCTGAAGATGCCAGGTCAGTAGTTCCCAAGGCGCATCGTTCTTTGGCAAGCCTTTGGGATGCAGGATCAGTGGAAGGTTCTGCCGAAGGCTGATACCAATGGTCGCACCGGAACCAGGTTGTGCCTGAGGAATTCCTTCGAAGGACACACGCTTCAGGCGCTGGGTCTTGAGTGGTTCGGTGCCTATTGAAAGAAACCGCACCATCTGACGCTCTCCTGCATCCACGCGTGTGACCGGTGGGGTGACAACAATCAGTTGCTCGGTATCTTCCGGGACGTCCTCGATAACCGAGTGCAGCAGTGCCGGACTGCTATCCGTGTTGGTGACGTTAATGCTGACTTCACCTTCTGCCTCATGTAGCACAATGACGGTGGTATCAGGACGCATACCGTCGGCGAACAGCACCGCCGGCAAGAAAAAACCTATTAACAAGCATGATTTAAGAAATCTTTTAACCATCACTTCACTACCCACTTGTGCGCACAGGCTTTGCGAAAGAAATATTGGCCGACACAAAGCCCGCTTAATAAAGCGTGGCTCTGCTCGGCCCCTTTCCGCACCTAGTTATAGATAGCGCAGCTCTAAAGTAGCCTGACCGTCCAGATTAATCTGATTACTCATATTTAACTCTGATGTTTTATTGATAACAGGCAACACTTCAATTTGGCCTGCCACCGTATTAACCTTGATAGGTGCGTAGACATTGCCTGCCCGCCAAGCCGTAAGGTTGGAGGTATGGCCGACGGCTTGGGTGCTATTCGTATGCCAATATCCGCCATTATTCTCGGAACCAACAATCCCCACCGCTACACCGTCCGCCACAGAATTACGTAGGTGGATCAGATACCCACCAATCTTTTGCCCTTGGGACGTAGCACCCAATCCGAAGTTATAAGTATCTTTATAATTACTGCCAAAAAGACTGAGCATCATGCCGGGAATTCGAGAGCTTGCACGATTGTCCGACGCCCTGATCGCCACCGTTGTCTTGACATTGCTGGCACACTTGATCGAATAAGGCGTTGTCTTTTTAGCCAACTGTGTATAACGCGTCGGACTCAGGGAATTCGGGTCAATCCTTCCGTAGTCAAAAACCGAATTGGTTATCGTGAAACTGCAGCTGACGGGGGCAATCGTTCCTTTCACACTCAGGTCAGCAGCTTGAGCATGAAAACCAAGGGACGCCAAGCACGCGACACTCATTACAAACATCGTCTTATTCATTTTTAGCACTCTCAACATAACGATAAATATCAGATCAAACCCGATGACTATTAGGCCTGCACTATCACCCACACACCGATGCGAATTATCTGATCAAGGAAGTACGAATAGGAGCCTAGAGGTAACGAAGCTCCAAGGTTGCGTGACCGTCCAACTCGATTTTACTGCCCACATCGAGCGCGGACTTTTTATTAATAAAGGTGATAATCTGAATATTCCCCGATACCGAATTAACCTTAAGTGGTGTTTGCGCTCCTGAACCACCCCACCAGGCAATGACATCGCCGCCTTGACCCAACGCATTGCTTCGATAGTTCGTCCATGTATTGCCATTGTCTGCGGAAGTCAATGTACGGACGGTTCGCCCATCAGCAATAGAGTTTTGAACATGTACGGCATAACCCCCTATTTTTTGCCCTTTGGACGACACACCCAATCCATAGTTGTAGTTATCAGTGTAGCCTTGGTCTATTGAGCTAACGATACCTGGCACTTTGCTGGATGAACGATTATCCACTGCCTTGAGCCCAACCGCAGTGAGTGCAGTTCCCTCGCATTTAACAGCGAACGGCGTAGACTTCGCCGTCAAACGCGTATACTGAGTTTCGCTTAGGCTCGACGGCCGGATATCACCATAATCGAAAACAGCATTAGTCATTGTAAAACTGCAACTGGCAGGAACAATGGCCCCCTTTACGCGCAACTCTGAGGCCTGAGCACTCAGACTAGCCACCGAAAGCACCACACCTGCCACCAAAACAAACTTTACTTTCATGATCTTACATCCTGCATAGACATAGAAATGGATTCGCTAGCAAAAACCAATATCGCTCATCACTAAAACTGCCGACACAACAACTATCGGAAATAGCACAGCTCTAGCGCAGGCTGCTTGCCATCGAATTCATAGTGTTAAACTGCAACGGGCGGGGCCATTAATACCCTTCACTCGTAGATTGGCTGCTTCGACGCTTAAATCTACAGCAGCCAGAAGCAGTCCCGCCGGCACTGACACTTTGCTCTTCATCTGAGCACCTTAATTTCCTGAACATGTAAAAACAGCACCTATAGTCAGCGATGTGAGGTGTTCACTTGTTGAACCCCACACGCACAACTACCCCCTTGCACAAGCCCTGAGCGACAAATAATTACCGCCACGGCTTAATTGCCGACCGGCAGTATCGGCGCCACACATAAATAATTAAGCCGGAAAAATACCTCAATCAACGTAAGACAGCTCTGCGAAAACGGCTCACATTTAGATTGTTTACTGTAGGAGCAAACACAAAAAACCAAGACAAATATGCATACACATGTAGGACTAAGTTGACCATCCAGAAATTACGCACACTGCAAGTTATGAACTACAGCGACTCCTGACCCAATAACACAGCTATCGCAACCACCTCCTACAAGCGGCATTCACAATTTCTGATGAGTGATTGGGGAAAATTCCTCTGGCACTACGCGTTGGCGCCAGCCGTCGATCGTGGCACGATGGCAAGGTTATCGACCGAGACCCCCAAACCATGCCGCAATCCCAAGCCAAGAATCTGTCCTTGATCGCCGCCATCGACCTGGGCTCCAACAGCTTTCATATGGTCGTGGCCAAGGCCCAGAACGGCGAGATCCGCATCCTTGAGCGGCTCGGCGAGAAGGTGCAACTGGCCGCCGGGATCGACGACGAGCGCAAGCTCAATGAAGAATCCATGCAGCGCGGGCTCGATTGCCTCAAGCGTTTCGCGCAACTGATCAACGGCATGCCCCCTGGCGCGGTGCGTATCGTTGGTACCAACGCCTTGCGCGAAGCGCGCAACCGCAACGAATTCATCCATCGCGCCGAGGAAATCCTCGGGCATCCGGTGGAAGTCATCTCGGGCCGTGAAGAGGCACGCCTGATCTACCTCGGCGTGTCCCACACCCTGGCCGACACGCCCGGCAAACGCCTGGTGGCGGACATTGGCGGTGGCAGCACCGAGTTCATCATCGGCCAGCGTTTCGAACCGCTACTGCGTGAAAGCCTGCAGATGGGATGCGTGAGCTTCACCCAGCGTTATTTCAAGGATGGCAAGATCACCCCGGCGCGTTATGCCCAGGCCTACACCGCAGCGCGCCTGGAAATCATGAGCATTGAACATGCCTTGCACCGCCTGACCTGGGATGAAGCCATCGGCTCGTCCGGCACCATCCGTGCCATTGGCCTGGCCTTGAAGGCCGGTGGCCATGGCACCGGTGAGGTGAACGCCGAAGGCCTGGCGTGGCTCAAGCGCAAGCTGTTCAAGCTGGGGGATGCAGAGAAAATCGACTTCGACGGCATCAAGCCCGACCGTCGCGCCATTTTCCCTGCGGGCCTGGCGATTCTCGAAGCCATCTTTGACGCCCTCGAACTGCAACGCATGGACCACTGTGACGGCGCCCTGCGCGAAGGTGTGCTCTACGACCTGCTGGGCCGGCACCACCATGAAGACGTGCGAGAGCGCACCCTCAGCTCGCTGATGGAGCGTTATCACGTCGACCTGGAGCAAGCCGCCCGCGTCGAGCGCAAAGCCTTGCACGCCTTCGACCAGGTGGCCGAGGACTGGGACCTGGAGGACGGCGTCTGGCGCGAGTTACTCGGCTGGGCAGCCAAGGTGCATGAAGTCGGCCTGGACATCGCCCACTACCATTATCACAAGCACGGCGCGTACCTGATCGAACACTCGGACCTGGCCGGTTTCTCCCGGGAAGACCAACAGATGCTCGCGCTGCTGGTACGCGGCCATCGTCGCAATATTCCCAAGGACAAGTTTGCCGAGTTCGGTAAAGACGGCATCAAGCTGATCCGCCTGTGTGCGCTGCTGCGCTTTGCAATCCTGTTCCACCACATCCGCGGCACCCAGGAAATGCCCCAGGTCAAACTGCACGCCGATGGCGATAGCCTGGAAGTGATGTTCCCCAAAGGCTGGCTGGATGAAAACCAGCTGACCCAGGCGGACTTCGCCCAGGAAGCGGAATGGCTGACGCGGGTAGGGTTCAGCCTGAACCTGCGCTAAGCAAATCTAAAAGCATTCTGCAAAACAAATGTGGGAGCGGGCTTGCTCGCGAATGCAGTGGATCAGTCACCAGATGCATTGACTGACACACCGCATTCGCGAGCAAGCCCGCTCCCACATGGAATTGCGTATGCCTGGGCTAGTTCACCGTCAGAATCGGGCTACCCAACTTCTCCAGCAACGTCGCCTGCGCGCTGCGCGGGTTCTGGTTGCCGGTCGGGGTGTTACGCACGTAGCGCCCATCCGACTGCAGGCTCCAGCTATGGGTGTTGTCGGTCAGGTAGCTTTCCAGCTCCTTCTTGACCCGCATGATCAGCTTCTTGCCTTCCACCGGGAAGCAGGTCTCCACGCGCTTGTCGAGGTTGCGCTCCATCCAGTCGGCACTGGAGAGGAACATCTGCTCTTCGCCGCCGTTGAGGAAGTAGAACACGCGTGTGTGCTCCAGGAAGCGGCCGATGATCGAGCGCACGTGGATGTTATGCGACACGCCCACAATGCCGGGGCGCAGGCAGCACATGCCACGCACCACCAGGTCGATGCGCACACCGGACTGGCTGGCCTTGTACAGCGCGCGGATGATCTTCGGGTCGGTCAGCGAGTTGAACTTGGCGATGATGTGCGCCGGTTTGCCGTCGAGGGCAAACTGGGTCTCACGGGCAATCATGTCGAGCATGCCCTTCTTGAGCGTGAACGGCGCGTGCAACAGCTTCTTCATGCGCAGAGTCTTGCCCATGCCGATCAACTGGCTGAACAACTTGCCGACGTCTTCGCACAGCGCGTCGTCGGACGTCAGCAAGCTGTAATCGGTGTAGAGCTTGGCGTTGCCGGCGTGATAGTTGCCGGTGCCCAAGTGGGCGTAGCGCACGATCTCACCGGCTTCACGGCGCAGGATCAGCATCATCTTGGCATGGGTCTTGAAGCCGACCACGCCGTAGATCACCACCGCACCGGCCGCTTGCAGGCGGCTGGCCAGTTGCAGGTTGGACTCTTCGTCGAAACGCGCACGCAACTCGATCACCGCGGTGACTTCCTTGCCATTACGTGCCGCATCCACCAGCGCATCGACGATTTCCGAGTTGGCACCGCTGCGGTACAGGGTCTGGCGCACGGCCAGGACATGCGGGTCTTTGGCAGCCTGGCGCAACAGGTCGACCACCGGGGTGAACGACTCGAAGGGGTGCAGCAGCAGGATGTCCTGCTTGCTCACCACGCTGAAGATGTTCTCGCTGTTTTGCAAAAGTTTCGGGATCTGCGGGGTGAACGGCTTGTATTGCAGCTCAGGATGGCTGTCCAAGCCGGTGATGCTGAACAGGCGCGTCAGGTTTACGGGGCCATTGACTTGGTACAGCTCCGATTCTGCCAGGTTGAACTGCTTGAGCAGGTAGTCCGACAGATGTTTCGGGCAGGTGTCCGCCACTTCCAGGCGCACCGCGTCGCCGTAGCGCCGCGAGAACAGTTCGCCGCGCAGGGCACGGGCCAAGTCTTCGACGTCTTCGGAGTCCAACGCCAGGTCGGCGTTACGAGTCAGGCGGAACTGGTAGCAGCCCTTGACCTTCATGCCCTGGAACAGGTCATCGGCGTGCGCGTGGATCATCGACGACAGGAATACATAGTTGTCGCCAGCGCCCCCTACCTCTTCCGGTACCTTGATGATCCGAGGCAACAGACGCGGCGCCGGGATGATCGCCAGGCCCGAATCGCGGCCGAAAGCGTCGATACCTTCGAGTTCGACGATGAAGTTGAGGCTCTTGTTCACCAGCAAGGGGAACGGGTGCGTCGGGTCGAGGCCGATAGGCGTGATGATCGGCGAAATCTCGTCCCGGAAGTAACGGCGCACCCAGGTCTTGATCTTGGCGGTCCAGTGACGACGACGAATGAAGCGGACCTGATGCTTTTCCAGCTCCGGCAGCAGGATGTCATTGAGGATCGCGTACTGGCGGTCCACATGGCCGTGTACCAGCTCACTGATGCGCGCGAGGGCCTGGTGCGGTTGCAGGCCGTCGGCACCGGCTTGTTCACGGGCGAAGGTGATCTGCTTCTTGAGGCCGGCAACACGGATCTCGAAGAACTCGTCCAGGTTGCTGGAGAAAATCAGCAGGAATTTCAGCCGTTCCAGCAAGGGGTAGGACTCATCCAGCGCCTGCTCGAGCACGCGGATGTTGAATTGCAGTTGTGACAACTCGCGGTGGATGTACAGGCTGCTGTCATCCAGGTTGGTGACCACTGGCACTGGCGCCGGCGCAGGTGCTTCGGCCACCACCGCAGGCGGTGCAGGCTCCAGCTCCGGCGGGGTCTGGGCGGCTTGTTCAACCACCGGGTGAGCGTCTTTTACGGCAACTTCTGAGAGTCCTTCGGTATTCATCGAGTGTTCCTGTGAGGGCTATTGTTGCTCTCTAAGCAATTGGGCGGCGCGGGCGGCGAAGTAGGTCAGAATGCCATCAGCGCCGGCACGTTTAAAGGCAGTCAGGGATTCGAGGATCACCCCTTCACTCAACCAACCATTCTGGATTGCCGCCATGTGCATGGCGTATTCACCGCTGACCTGATAGACAAAGGTCGGCACTTTGAATTCCTCTTTGACCCGGTAAAGAATGTCCAGGTAAGGCATCCCCGGCTTGACCATCACCATATCGGCGCCTTCGGCCAGGTCGGCGGCCACTTCGTGCAGGGCTTCCTGGCTGTTGGCCGGGTCCATCTGGTACGAGGCCTTGTTGGCCTTGCCCAGGTTCAGCGCCGAGCCTACCGCATCGCGGAATGGGCCGTAGTAGGCGCTGGCGTATTTGGCCGAGTAGGCCATGATCCGCACATTGACGTGACCGGCCAGCTCAAGGGCTTCGCGAATCGCCTGGATGCGCCCGTCCATCATGTCCGACGGTGCAACCACCTGGGCGCCCGCAGCCGCGTGGGACAACGCCTGCTTGACCAGTGCATCGACGGTGATGTCGTTCTGAACATAACCGTCTTCGTCAAGAATGCCATCCTGGCCGTGGGTGGTGAAAGGGTCCAGGGCCACGTCGGTGATCACGCCCAGCTCCGGGAAACGCTCGCGCAGGGCACGGGTGGCACGCTGGGCAATCCCCTGGGGGTTCCAGGCTTCGGCGGCGTCCAGGGTCTTGAGTTCGGCCGGGGTCACCGGGAACAGCGCCAGCGCCGGGATGCCCAATTCGACCCACTTCGCCGCCTCTTCAAGCAACAGGTCAATGGTCAGACGCTCCACACCCGGCATCGACGCCACCGCTTCCCGGCGATTTTCACCGTCGAGCACGAAAACCGGCAGGATCAGATCATTCGTGGTCAGTACATTTTCACGTACCAGGCGACGAGAAAAATCATCACGACGATTGCGACGCAGACGGGTGGCGGGGAACAGGCGATTGGCAGGGGTAAAGCTCACGACAGACTCCTGAGCCCGTGTTTACGGGCGAGCGTTGCAGTTATAAGCGGCCATTATGACGAATGAATGACAGTTGTGCTTATCGACACGACCTGTAGTCCCATTCGTCATTTGCGTAGGAATTGTTCACTTCGTGACACATCTCGATACTTTCATGAATCTTCGTGAAGGCGTAGGCTGCGCGTTCATTTCGCCAGCACCCTAGACCATGCTTCAACAATTTCTGCATGACTTCGGCTACTTTGCCCTCTTTCTCGGCACGTTCTTTGAAGGCGAGACCATCCTTGTACTCGCAGGCTTCCTGGCGTTCCGTGGCTACATGGATATCAACCTGGTGGTGGTCGTTGCCTTTTTTGGCAGCTACGCCGGCGACCAGCTCTGGTACTACATGGGGCGCAAGCACGGCCGCAAGTTGCTGGCGCGCAAGCCGCGCTGGCAACTGATGGGCGACAAGGCACTGGAACATATCCGCAAGCATCCGGATATCTGGGTATTGAGTTTCCGCTTCGTATACGGCTTGCGCACGGTGATGCCCGTGGCGATTGGCCTGTCTGGCTACCCACCGTTGCGCTACCTGGTTCTGAACGGTATTGGCGCGGCGATCTGGGCCGCGGCACTGGGGGCGGCAGCCTATCACTTCGGCGCGGTGCTGGAAGGGATGCTCGGCAGCGTCAAGAAATACGAGTTGTGGGTATTGGGCGCCTTGCTGGTGCTGGGCTTTGGCCTGTGGCTGCGCCGTCGCTTCAAGAATGCCCGCATCGCCCGCCAAGCCTGTGCCGAGGCCAAGGCTCGGCTGGCTAACGAGCCAGCCTCGGTCGAAACGCCTAAGACACCAGCCGAGTAAGCCGGCTTCTGCAACAGTAGAGGCCGATGATGCTGAGCAGGCTGTAACTCGCCAGGCCCAGCCAGCCCAGGTTGCTGGCGGGCCACAACCCCACCAGCGGCGCCAGCCATACCAACGGAACATTCAGCGCCAGGCGCGCCAGCTCGGCCTTCAGCGCCCATGGGCGATTCTCCAGCGCCACGCCCAGGGTAAACAACCCCAGCGCCATCGTGCCCCAGCCAAGGACCAGCGCCGTGGAGGGCAAGCCCTCACCGAAATTCATCAGATAGCTGCCAAACCCTACATAGGCCGCAAACTGCAAGGCGATGTAGACCTGTTGGCGCACATCCAGCGGGACCTCGAATTTGCGGAACTGACTCAGGTCCGGCTTGGCCATCGGGTACTTGGCCTTGACGTCCGCCGGGCGCCAGCCGGTGCGCATGAACCAGATACGCAGCTTGTCCCACCAACGCTCAGTACGCCGGGCGTCACTCCAGAGTTGCGCATAAAACTGCAGGTTGGCCCACAGCGGGTTCCAGCTGGCCAAGGGTGTGGTCACACCGAAAATCACCGGTTCGTTATCGTCTTCCTCCTGGAAGGTACCGAACAGTCGGTCCCAAATAATGAACACCCCGCCGTAGTTGCGATCCATGTAGAGAGCGTTCTGCGCATGGTGGGCCCGATGATTGGACGGTGTGACGAAAAACCATTCGAACCAGCCAAGCTTGGGAACATGGCGTGTATGGACCCAGAATTGATAAAGCAGGTTGAGCGACGCCACGCTGATAAACACCACCAGCGGCACACCAACCACCGCCAGGGGCAAGTAGAAGATCCAGCTCAGCAGGAAACCGGTGCTGGTCTGGCGCAAAGCGGTGCTGAGGTTGTAGTCCTCGCTCTGGTGATGCACCGAATGCGCGGCCCACAGGATGTTGCGCTCATGACCCATGCGGTGCAGCCAGTAGTAGCAGAAGTCATAGAACACAAAGGCAAACACCCAGGTCCAGGCACTCTGGGCCGACAATTCGAACAGCGCCAGGTGCTTGAGGGCGAACGCGTAGGTCAGCAGGCCCACGCCCTTGGTGAGCAAGCCAGTGGTGGTGGACAGCACTCCGGTGCTGAGGCTGTTGATGGCATCCGCCACTCGGTAGTTGCGCACGCCACGCCAACGGTCGGCCAGCAACTCCACCACGATCAGGGCAATAAAAAACGGTACTGCGTAAGGCACAAAGTCCATGGGCTAGTCCGGCCTATTTTTGTTACATCAAGATTAGGTGCAGCGACGTGAGTTCCCATTGGCAAGAGGTTACAAATTAGTAGACATTTAACGCCATGAATCAGGAGAAATGCCCATGAGCAAAAAGATTGCAGTGATCCTTTCCGGCTGTGGCGTGTACGACGGCGCAGAGATCCATGAAAGCGTGATCACCCTGCTGCGCCTGGACCAGCGCGGCGCTCAAGTGGAATGCTTTGCACCCGACGTAGCGCAGTTGCACGTGATCAACCACCTCACGGGCGAGGAAATGCCCGAATCGCGCAATGTGCTGGTGGAATCCGCGCGCATCGCTCGAGGCGCCGTGAAGGATATTGGCCAAGCCAACGCCGCAGACTTTGACGCGCTGATCGTGCCGGGCGGTTTTGGCGCGGCCAAGAACCTGTCGAACTTTGCCGTGGAAGGCGCAGGCTGCAGCATCAACCCCCAGCTGCTGGCACTGGCTGAAGCCTTTGCCGAAGCGGGCAAGCCGGTGGGTTTGATCTGCATTTCGCCGGCCCTGGCCGCCAAGATCTACGGCCCTGGCGTGACCTGCACCATCGGCAACGATGCCAGCACCGCCGCAGCCTTGGACAAGATGGGCGCCACCCACGTCGAATGCACCGTGGAGGACATCGTCGAGGACCAGGCGCGCAAGCTGGTGAGTACACCGGCCTACATGCTGGGCAAGAACATCAGCGAGGTGGCGTCCGGCATCAACAAGCTGGTGGATCGGGTGCTGGAGTTGACCCACGAGAACGACTGATGGGGATGCGGCTGTGGCGAGGGAGCTTGCTCCCGCTGGGTGGCGAAGCCACCCCATCTAAGCTGACGCGGTGATTCAGATAAAACACTGACGACGGCTTTGGGGCTGCTACGCAGCCCAGCGGGAGCAAGCTCCCTCGCCACAGGTCAGGCTGGCTTCATCAAGCGGGTAAGGATTCGGTCCAGCGCATTGGCAAACGCCTGCTTGTCCTTTTCGCTGTGGGGCGGCGGGCCGCCGCCCATCTGGCCTTGCTCGCGCAGGTCGGTAAACAGGTTACGCACCGCCAACCGCTCGCTCATGTTCGCCGGGCTGAATTCCTTGCCACGCGGGTCAAGGGCCGTCACGCCCTTCTTCACCAGGCGGTCGGCCAAGGGCACGTCGCTGCAAATCACCAGTTCGCCAGGCACGGCGTGCTCCACCAGGTAATCATCAGCGGCATCCGGCCCGCTGGGCACTACGATCAACTTCACACAGGCAAAGCTCGGTTTGATCTGGCTTTGCCCTGCCACCAGCACCACCTCAAACTGGCGCTTGAGGGCGAACTTCACCACTTGGTCCTTGGCCGCCCGAGGGCAGGCGTCGGCGTCGATCCACACGCGCATGCTACGCCGCCACCCGGCGCTTTTCGGTCAGGCGGCTACGGCCATACAACCCCACAATCGCCAGGATCGCCACGGCCTGTGCCCCCAGCGAGTACGCATCGGCGTGGATGCCCAGCCAGTCGAAGTCAAAGAACGCCACCGGCCGCGTGCCGAAGATGCCTGCTTCCTGCAAGGCTTTCACACCATGCCCGGCGAACACCACCGACAGCGCACACAGCAACGCGGCGTTGATGCCGAAGAACAGCGCCAGGGGCAACTTCGCCGAACCGCGCAGGATCACCCAGGCCAGGCCCACCAGCAGCACCAGCGCCGTGGCACCACCGGCCAGCACGGCGTTGTGCCCGGCAGGGCCGGCCTGCAGCCACAGGGTTTCGTAAAACAGGATCACTTCGAACAGCTCGCGATACACCGAGAAGAACGCCAGCACGGCAAAACCGAAACGCCCACCGCCGCCCACCAGGCTGCTCTTGATGTAGTCCTGCCAAGCCGCCGCGTGACGCCGGTCGTGCATCCACACGCCGAGCCATAGCACCATGACACTGGCAAACAACGCCGTGCAGCCTTCAAGCAATTCACGCTGGGCACCGCTGACGTCAATGACATAGGCCGCCAAGGCCCAGGTACCCAAACCTGCCAACAGCGCCAGGCCCCAGCCGACGTTGACGCTGCGCACCGCCGATTGCTGGCCGGTGTTACGCAGGAAGGCGAGGATCGCGGCCAGCACCAGAATCGCTTCCAGGCCTTCACGCAGCAGGATCAGCAAGCCGGAGATATAGCTCAACGACCAGCTCAGGCCATCGCCGCCCAGCAAACCAGCCGATTCAGTGAGTTTGCCTTTGGCTGCATCCAAGCGCTGCTGCACCTGCTCGATAGGCAAGCCGTCCTGCAACGATTGCCGATAGGCCATCAGGGCCTTCTCGGTGTCTTTGCGCACATTGGCATCGACGTTATCCAGGGAGCTTTCCACCAGCTCGAAGCCTTCCAGGTAGGCAGCGACGGATAGATCGTAAGCCTGCTCGTGGTCGCCGTTGCGGAACGCCGCGAGGCTCTTGTCCAGGGTGGCGGCAGTGTAGTCGAGCAACTGCGCGGGGCCACGCTGAACCTGCGGCGGCTGTGCACGCTGGGCGCGGAACGTCGCCGCAGCGCCAGGGCCGTCAGCGGCGAGCACTTCATTGGGGGTCTGGCGCGCCAGGTCGGCAAGGTTGAACGTCTGCTCGCCTTTGGCAGCGGCCGGGTCGGCCGTGAAGCCGGCGATATAGGTTGCCAGGTCCCAACGCTGGCGGTCGTCCAGTTGGTCAGCGAACGACGGCATGTCGGTGCCTTCAACGCCCAGGCCGAGGGTGTTGTAGATCGCGTAGAGGCTCAGGCGGTCCAGGCGCGTTGCATCGCGCAGGTTAGCGGGGGGCGGCGTCATGCCCATGCCTGCCGGGCCATCGCCGGCGCCCGCTGTGCCGTGGCACACGGAACAATGCTGGGCGTAGAGCGGCGCGCCGCGCGTCGGGTCCGGCGTAATGGCCGGGGCCTGGCTGACTTCATACGCCACGGCCAGCTTGGCGCCCAATTGACGGGCCTGGCGGGCAACGCTCGCGCCGTCCTGGTGGGCAGTGACCGCGGCCAGCAGCTCATCAACGCCCTTTACCAGCTCGGCGCGCTCAGGCTTGTCCGGCAAATCCGCCACCAGCCCCTGCAATACCCCGAGAAACTCCACTTGTTCGCGGTATTCCGAATCATCCACCACCTTGCCCGCTTCTACCGTCGGCGGGTAGTCGGCGCCAATGTAGTCGAGCAAATGCAGGGCTTGCGGCGCGCCCTCGGCGGTCGCGGCCGACAGATTGAGGCTGCACGACAGCAATGCCGGCAACAGCAGCCAGGCGAGAAAGCGGAAAGGGGCGGTCATGAATGAATCTCAAGTGGAAATACGAAGTAACACTATTGTTGAGCTTTAATGGATTCGACTCAAGGTGTTATTTCATATCACCCTAAAACCAATGTGGGAGCGGGCTTGCTCGCGAATGCGGTGCTTCAGTCACTATTTTCTTTGACTGATACACCGTATTCGCGAGCAAGCCCGCTCCCACATTTTTGAGCCAGTCGCTTGGTCAGGCCGTGGCGCGATGCAGGCTGGCAAGGAAACCGGCAGCGCCGACAAACAAGCCAGCAAAGGTGCGGTTTACACGTTTCTGTTGTTTAGGCGTACGCAACAGACGCAAGACTTTCGAGGCCAAACCTGTGTAACCCGCCATCACGATCATATCGACGCTGATCATGGTCGCACCAAGGATCAGGTACTGGATCAACAACGGCGCCTGCGGGTTCACGAACTGCGGCAGCACCGCCAGCATGAATACCAGCGCCTTGGGGTTGCTGGCGTTGACCAGAAAGCCGCGGAACATCATCGCCATCGGTTTGCCGATCGGGCGTACGGCGGCGTCATCGGTCATGTCCATTGGCAACGCGCGCCATTGCTTGATGGCCAGGTACACAAGGTAGGCCACGCCGAACCATTTGATCGCATAGAACGCGGTGGACGATGCCGCCAAAATGGCACCCAGGCCACCCGCTACCACTGCAATCTGCATCGCCAGGCCAAGTTGTAGGCCGATAGCGTTCCAGTAGCCACGCACAAAACCGTACTGTAGGCCGCTAGACATCGAGGCGATGGCACCGGCGCCAGGAGAAAGGGAGATGATCCAACTGGCCAGGAAAAAGGCCAGCCATGTATCGAGAGCCATTGCACACCTCGTAAGGGAGTTAGCGGTTGTGCCTTAAGCTAACTCCAGCGACCAAAGGCTGGCTATAGATATTTACAAGATGTAAACGCTAGCGGTCGCCCGGAAATACGTGGGTTCCCGGCCAACGTCGCACCGAACGCTGGAAGAACAGACTATTGGGCACCTGCACCATCGCGCTGTTGGTCCCGGCTTCCTCGACTTCGATCAGCGTGGTGTAGAGCAAGTTGATCGCCACGACTCGGCCCTTCACGCCCGGCTTGTCGACGGTGTCCACCAACTCGACGATATCACCCAGGCGAAACGGCCCGACGGTAAAGATCAGGATTGCGCACAACAGGTTGGACAGCACCGACCACATGGCGAAGAACGCCACGGCCGCCACCGCGACAAAGCCCGACAAGGCCGTCCACAACACCGTGGCCGACACACCCAGGCGGCCCAATACAAAGATCAGCGCACTGCCCATGATCAGCCAGCGCAAGCCACCGCGCAGGGGCATCAACAATTGCGGCGGAAACGGGTAGCGCTCACCCAGGCGTGTCAGGCCTTTGGCGACAAAGCGCTGGGCCAGGTAGCCGGCCAGCAGGATCAGCAGGATTTGCACGCCAATCCAGATGGGCTCGATCCATTGCACCGGGACTGGCAATTGCAACGCTTCCATCAGGACAGCGCCTCCAGCTCCGCTTGCAGGGTTTCGAGCAATTCGAGGGCCTCCATCCAGGTTTCCTCCAGTTGCCCCTCGCGCACCTTGAGCTTGGCCTGTTCGGCCAGCAGGTCACGCAGCTCGTCCTTGCGCGCCGCCTCGTACACGGCGCTGTCGCCCAGGCTGGCTTCGATCTTGGCCAGGCGCTCATGCACCTTGCCCAGTTCGGCTTCCAGCTTGTCGGCCTCACGCTTGTGCGGCGCCAACTGCTGGCGCAGCGCGGCGGCGGCCTGGCGCTGGGCTTTCTTGTCGGTCTTGTCCGGGTTGACCGGCGTGTTGCTGGCCGGCGCATTGCGCAGGCGGTATTCCGTCAGCCAGCGCGCGTAATCGTCCAGGTCGCCGTCGAACTCTTCGACCTTACCGTCGGCCACCAGCAGGAAGTTGTCGGTGGTGCTCTTGAGCAGGTGACGGTCGTGAGACACCACCAATACCGCACCGCTGAATTCCTGCAGGGCCATGGTCAGCGCCAGGCGCATTTCCAGGTCCAGGTGGTTGGTCGGTTCGTCGAGCAGCAACAGGTTCGGGCGATCCCACGCGATCAGGGCCAGGGCCAGTCGGGCTTTTTCGCCACCGGAGAAATTCAGCACAGGTTCGTCAATGCGCGCGCCACGGAAGTCGAAACCGCCAAGGAAGTCGCGCAGGGTCTGCTCGCGCTCGGTCGGCGCCAGGCGTTGCAGGTGCAACAGCGGGCTGGCCTTGGCGTCCAGCGAGTCCAATTGGTGCTGGGCGAAGTAACCCACCACCGTGTTCTCGCCACGGGTCAGGCGGCCGGCCAGCGGCTCAAGCTCACCCGAAAGGTTCTTGATCAGTGTCGACTTGCCTGCGCCGTTCGGGCCGAGCAAACCGATGCGTGCGCCCGGCGTAAGCTGCAGCTTGACCTTCTCCAGGATGGTTTTGTCGCCATAGCCCAGGCGAGCATCCGATAGGTCCAACAGCGGGCTGGAGATCTTCACCGACTCACGGAAGACAAAGTCGAACGGCGAATCGACGTGGGCCGCCGACAGCTCTTCCATGCGCTCCAGGGCCTTGATCCGGCTCTGGGCCTGGCGGGCCTTGGTAGCCTGGGCCTTGAACCTTGCGATGTAGCTTTCCATGTGCGCACGTTGCGCCTGTTGCTTTTCAAAGGCCTGTTGCTGCTGGGCCAGGCGTTCGGCGCGAGCGCGTTCGAACGCGGTATAGCCGCCACGGTACAGAGTGATTTTCTTCTGTTCGACATGGGCGATGTTATCGACCACGGCGTCGAGGAAATCCCGGTCGTGGGAAATCAGCAGCAAGGTGCCCTGGTAACTCTTGAGGAAGTCTTCCAGCCACAGGATCGCATCGAGGTCCAAGTGGTTGGTCGGCTCGTCGAGCAGCAACAGGTCCGAGGGGCACATCAGCGCTTGGGCCAGGTTCAGACGCATACGCCAGCCACCGGAGAAGTCGGCCACCGGACGGTCCATCTGTTCGTTGGTAAACCCAAGGCCAGCGAGCATCTTGCGAGCACGGGCGTCGGCGGTATAGCCGTCGGCGCTGTCCAGCTCCGAGTGCAGGCGCGCCTGTGCGGCACCGTCCTGGGCTTTTTCGGCCTCAGCCAGATCGTGCTGCACCTGGCGCAGGCGCAGGTCGCCATCGAGCACGTAGTCGATGGCGATACGGTCCAGGGTGTCGATCTCCTGGCGCATATGGGCAATGCGCCAGTCGGCCGGCAGCAGGCAGTCCCCCGAATCCGGGGTCAGCTCACCCAGCAACAAGGCGAACAACGTGGATTTGCCGGCGCCGTTGGCACCGATCAGGCCGGCTTTGTGACCGGCGTGCAGGGTCAGCTCGGCGTCTTCAAGAAGACGTTGCGGGCCACGCTGTAATGTTAGGCTTTGAAGTCGGATCATAATGGCGGCGGAGTCTACCAGCTTCGTTGGCCGCTGGCTTGGGTGTGAATATGTGCGCTGACCTGTGGAGCTTTGCCCTTTCGACCTATGCCCGCCCGGGCGTGGAGGCCGCTTGCCTGCGCGTGCAGGAGCAAGGGGCAGACGTGTGCCTGTTGTTGTGTGGTGCGTGGCTGGAATGGCGAGGTGTGGCATATAAGCCCGAACGCGTTCAGGCACTGCAGCAGATTGCCCAGCCGTGGCGGGTGCAGGTTGTCGAACCCTTGCGACAAATGCGCGTGCAATGGCGGGCCTTGGCCCAGCAGGATGCGCAATTGGCATCGCTACGAGAGCAGGTCAAGACACTGGAACTGGAGGCCGAAAGAACGCTGCTGGCGCGCTTGGAAGCGCTGGCGCAGGCATGGCCGATCAATGAGGTGCCGGGTCAGCAAGAATGGCTTGAAGGCCTGGCGACCGAAGCCGCCAACCTTGACCACGACGCGCTGCTGCAATTGCGCGCCATGGCAACCAACACTTAGGAAGCGCTGGTTGGGGTGCTGCTTGGCGCTACCGGTGCAGGGGTGCTGCTGGCCGATGCAGTTGGAGCGGAGGCTGCTGCCGGAGTGGCAGTGGGTGCTGCTGGAGTAGCTGGCTTTGCGGGCGCTGGCTTGGCAGCGGGCTTCGCGGCCGGTTTGGCGGCAGCAGGTTTAGCAACTGGCTTCGCGGCTGGTTTGGCGGCAGCAGGTTTAGCAGCTGGCTTCGCGGCTGGTTTGGCAGCAGCGGGTTTAGCAGCTGGCTTTGCAGCCGGTTTGGCAGCAGCAGGTTTAGCGGCCGGTTTGGCAACTGCCGTTTTAGCGACTGGCTTGGCAGCTGGTTTGGCAGCAGCAGTTTTAGCAGCTGGCTTCGCGGCTGGTTTGGCAGCAGCAGTTTTAGCAGCTGGCTTCGCGGCTGGCTTGGCAGCAGCAGTTTTAGCGGCTGGCTTAGCGGCTGGCTTGGCAGCAGCAGTTTTAGCGGCTGGCTTAGCGGCTGGTTTGGCAGCAGCAGTTTTAGCAGCTGGCTTAGCGGCTGGTTTGGCAGCAGCAGTTTTAGCAGCTGGCTTAGCGGCTGGTTTGGCAGCAGCAGTTTTAGCAGCTGGCTTAGCGGCTGGTTTGGCAGCAGCAGTTTTAGCAGCTGGCTTGGCGGCTGGTTTGGCAGCAGCAGTTTTAGCAACTGGCTTAGCGGCTGGTTTGGCAGCAGCAGTTTTAGCAACTGGCTTGGCGGCTGGTTTGGAAGCAGCGGTTTTAGCGACTGGCTTAGCGGCTACTTTTGCAGGCGCACGAGCACCCAGTGCCTTAGCTACGGCTTCCTTCACACGGCCAACGCCTTGGGCCAGTTTCAGGCTTTCTTGAGCGTCTTTTTTGAGTTGGGAAATATAGCTGCGGGTTTCGGCTTGGCGATCCTTGAGAGCATCCAGCAGCTCTTCAAGTTCTTTGACCGCGCCTTTGGCTTTGGCTTGCGCCTTGGACTTGCCGGCAGTGGCGGCGTCTTGCAGTTTGGTGCGGGACTTGTGCAGTTTTTCTTGCGCTTTACCGCGTTGCTTTTCCAGTTTGGCGAGCAGTTTTTCTGCATCAGCCAAGGCTTGGGAGCACGCGCTTTCCAGATGTTCGAGCAGGCTGCCCGAAAGTTGTTGGAGCAAGTGCAACGGGGTATTTACAGGCTTCTGTTTGGCCGACATGGTTTACCTCCTGGCTGACGTGGGTGCGGCTCATACTAGCCCTCTGCTCTTACCGCCGCTAGGGCATGTTGACAGTATCGTTTGCGTTGCGTTGCAACGTGCGAAAATTCTTATCGATATAACGGAAAACCACGTCACTTTTTACGCAGCCGCACTGGCATAATCCGTCGCACTTTCGCCGGGAGAATGCCCATGTCGCGTTACCTTTTTCTAGTGTTCGGCTTGGCGATCTGCGTGGCCGAAGCAAGCGAGCAACCCTCTTCAAACACCACCGCCGCAACCCCGCACGATCTTGCCTATAGCCTGGGCGCAAGCCTTGGCGAACGGTTGCGCCAGGAAGTCCCCGACCTGCAGATACAGGCCCTGCTCGACGGACTCAAGCAAGCCTACCAAGGCAAGCCACTGGCGCTGGATAACGCGCGCATCGAACAGATCCTCGCGCAGCACGAAGCGCAGAACGCCGCCGACGCCCAACGACCTCAAAGCGAAAAAGCACTCGCTGCCGAGCAGCAATTTCTCTCAAAGGAAAAAGCCACCGTCGGCGTTCGTCAGTTGGCCGATGGGATCCTGCTCACCGAGCTGGCACCGGGCACTGGCAACAAGCCGTTGGCCAGCGATGAAGTGCAGGTGAAATACGTGGGCCGACTGCCTGACGGAACTGTCTTCGACAAAAGTACGCAACCGCAATGGTTTCGCCTCAACAGCGTGATCAGCGGTTGGAGCAGTGCATTGCAACAGATGCCGGTGGGTGCGAAATGGCGGCTGGTGATTCCTTCAGCCCAGGCCTATGGCGCAGACGGCGCAGGTGAGTTGATCCCCCCCTACACGCCGCTGGTGTTCGAAATTGAACTGCTCGGTACTCGCCACTGACCCATAAAAAAACGGTGCGACATGCGCACCGTTTTTTATCTCGCCGCCAAGGGTCAGGCCTGGACAGCAGCCTTTTGTTTGTGGGCCGTGTGCAACACTTCGATCAGGCAATCTTCCAACTCGAAACGCTCATGGAGCAGACCGCCGAGCTCCTTGAATTTTTCAGCAACACACTTGCCTTCATCACACAGATCATTGAAGGCCAGCAGCTTCTCGGTGATCACATCAATGCGCGGGTAAAGGGTTTCGGCCAATTCCAATCCGCGCTTGTCATTGAAGGCTTTCGCTTCGCCGGTCAGTTGCTCATAAACCTCAAAATGACCCGCAGACACGTAGTCCACCAAAGACCCGCAGAATTCTTGCAGAGGCTTTTGCTTCTCAGCCAATGCATCGGGATGGGCACCAAGAGTGTCATAGGCCTGAATCAGTTCGTGGCGCTCCAACAGCCATCTATCGATCAGCTTATGCACCCCACCCCAGCGTTCCTGAGCATTCTGACAACTTTCCAACATGATGATCTCTCTTCCCTATTGGGGCGCCGCAGCTCTGTACCTGCGCAACACTTCAAGGATGAAGCAGCAGACGGACAAGGCCGCGTCTGACAAGCGGTTTGGATAACGCGTGCGGGCCAGATTATGCCCGCATGACTATGGCTTCAAGGTACGCAGGAGAGAATGTTCATACAAGTGTTTAATCCGCTCCTACAACCTGAGTCTAGTTTTCAAGGCGTTGCGAGGCGCAAATGCCTGCCGAACAACAACCGTGACACCTGCATGAACCCCAGGATCAGCATCGCCACGAAGAACAACAGGCTCCACTCAGGCAGGCTCAGGTCAAACAGCGTCCAGTTGATTTCGACACAATCGACCGTGCCATTGAACACCGAGCGCATTGCCTGCCAGACAGACAGGTTTTCAAGCATATGCTGCAGGCTGGGCCAGCAATCCCCGACCTGACTTGCCGGCCTGTTCTGCAACAGCACTTGCCTGCCTGCGGTGATGGCGCCCAGCGACGCACAGGCCATGCTCGCCAGCCCGTAGAGGCAATGGCCGGAACGCCCAGGTCTGTGAAGCGCGGCAATCAGGTTGATCAAGGCAAAAGACGCGAGGAACAGGCGCTGTACCTGGCATAGAAAACAAGGTCGTAGCAGCGCGCCGTATTGAAGGTAGAAAGACGCGCCCAACGTCAGCGCACCCGCCATGAACGCCAGGAAAAACAAAGAGCGTAAAGGGGCCAAAGACATTGTTTATCCGCACTGCAAGAGATAGGTCGCTACGGTAGAGGAAAGGCCCGACCCCTTTCAATACGCCCTAGAGCAGACATTTCCTCGAAAACATAAAGACATCCCGCCACGGGCCCGAGGAAATTCAGTTACAACAAGTAGGAATTAGTAACAAGGCCAGTTAAACCGAGTGTTTTCAAGCTTTGAAGGAGCGGGTGTCGGATCGGTCCGAGCCAATCCACTCACCCTTTCCTACTTCAAGCTCGCGCAGGCACCGGCAGCGGCGAAGACAGCAGGCGATTGTCGAGCAACCCCAAGCCTTCCTGAAACAGCTGGTTGCTGCGCTCGGTGTCGCCCAATTGGGCCAGCAGGCGAGCCAATTCGGCGCAGGCTTCGGGATTGCGCTGCACTTGCAGGCTGCTTTCCAGATAATCCCGCGCCTTGCCCCACAGACTGTTTTGCAGGCACAGACGGCCCAGCGTCAGCAACAGGCTGGCATCGCCTGGGTGGTCCTTGAGCCAGCCTTCGGCAAACTTCAATTGGCGCGCAGGATCACTGCCGCGCAACAGGCCGTACAACCGGATCAAGTGGCTGTCATAACCGCGCTTGAGAGCACCACGCAGCACTTCTTCGGCCTTGGCATCCGCGCCCAATCGACGCAGTTGGTCGGCATACGCCAACACCAGTTGTGGCTGTTGGCGCTGGGCAGCGGTCAGTTGCTCCCATGCGCGTTCCAAGGACTGCAACCCGGCTTCGCCTTGCTCTTCACGCTGGGCCGCCAGGCTCAGGTTCTCGCCCCAGGCGCGACGCTCCAGCTCGGCCAGTTCATTGGCGGGCAAGACTTTGTCCTTGCGCAGCTCAGGCAGCAGGCGAATCACAGACGACCAATCGCCACGCTGCTGATGCAGGCGTTGCAGTTGTCGCAGCACTTGCGCGTTATGCGGGTGACGCTCATGCATCGCCTGAAGAGTGACCAGCGCGCCTTCCGTATCACCTCGATCCATCTGCAATTGCGCGTGGCTCAAGGCAATGGCCAGTTCGGCCTGGGGCTGGCGCTCCAGAGCGCGCTCCAGCAAGCCGTCGGATTCCTCATAACGGCCCTGTTCATTAGCCGCACGGGCGGCACCGATGTAATACAGCAGCGGCTGACGCTCTGCTTCGGCGGCGCGGTGCAAGTGGCGCTCCGCACTGGCCCAACGTCCCTCGGCGAGGTCCATCTGGCCTTGCTCGATAGCGATCTGAACACGGCGGCTGCGATTGCGCCGTGACCAGGGGTTGACCACGCCACCGGATGTGGTGACCAGGCTCCACAACACGCGGACCAGATAAATCGCCAGGCCGATGGCAAACACCGCCACCAATGTCGCCCACAGGCTTGATTCGTAATGCAGCAGGTGAGGATAGGTAATCAACACGTAGCCGGTGTGCTTCGAAATGCCTACACCCAGGGCCAGGGCGAGCGCAATTGCGAGCACCAGGATCACATAGAAACGCTTCATCAGCTCTACTCCTGGGTCGCCGGTTTGCCAGCCGCGGCCTTGGCTTCGTCGGCCGACAGATGACGACGCTCAAGGTACGCCTGCACAGCGGCCAGGCTCGCGGCCAGGTCAGGCGTGACCACGGACACGGCCTTGGGCTCAAGCTCGGCAATGCGCGCCAGCATCGCCTTGCTCTGCGGGTTGTCCTGGTTGAAGTTGTCCTGCAACACGCTGCGCGCTTCCCCCAACGAGCGGCTGTAGACGGCCGCCTCGCCGTTAAGCGCAGCCCATTGGGCTTGCTCCAGTGCCAGGCTCAAGGCCAGGCGCACTTGGTTCAGGCCTTGGCCTGCCAGCAAGGGACGGATGTTGTCATCCGGGTTGAAGTCGATGCGGAAATAACGGGAGATCTGCTCCCACCACTGGCTCAACTGGTTCTGCGTATCGCTGGTGGGGCGCCCCTGGGAAGCAGGCTCCGTGAGCTGATACTCCGGGGCAATCGCCGCCAGTTGCACCACCTGGTCACGCAAGGCAGCCAATTGCAGGTACAGGCCGGTACGGTCCGGTTGCTCGGTGCTGCGCAGCGCGGCCAGGCTCTTGGCCAATTGCTCCCGTGCAGCGAAAGCCCCTGGGTCGCTCTGCTCGCGAAGAATCTCGTCGGCACCCTGGACCAGCGACTGGGCGCTGTTGATGTCTTGCAAGGCGGACAAACGCAAGCTGGCCAGACGGATCAGATGCTCGGCCTCGGCCAGGCGCCAGTCCTTGCGGCTAGCACCCAACACGGTTTCCAGACGCTGGTTGAGGCGCTGCTGATCACCCTGCAACTGCGTGACCAGGCGGCGACGCTCTTCCAGCTCATCCGCACCCGGCAATTGCGCCAGGCGGGCGGCCAGCTGTTGCTGGCCTTGCTTGAGGCTCTGGGACTGGTCATCCAGGGTCTGCACCTGGCCCAGCTGGTGCTGGCTGCTGGCTTGCAGGGCACGGACCTGCCAGATCCCCCAGCCGCCGGCGGCTACGCCCGCAGCGCCCAACAGCAAGGCGACGACTGCCAGGCCATTGCCACGGCGTGGCGCGCTGACCGGTGTCTCGACCGGCGCATCAAGCGCGGGCTGAGCTTCATCTTTAGGCAAGGCTGTTTCGCTCACGTATCCGTCCTTTGCGTATCAGAGAGTGGGAACGGGATAGCTCCCTAACGCCACTAACAAAGCCGCGGCACTCGCGCCGCGACAATCCACAACTTTTTCTGCACCCGCGGCCCGCGCCATTTCACATACACGCGGGCTGGGCACGAACAACGGCAGCTGTGCCACCTCTGGCCAATCGGGGCCGGCTGACGCGTGCAGGTGTAAAAAACCCTGCCCACTGCTGACCACCAGGCCGTTCAAGCGTTCCAACTGGATGCGTTGCATCAACGCGCCCTTCTCATACACCGGAAGAAAACGCCGATACAATTCCAGGTAATCGACACTAGCACCTTGCTCGCGTAAACGCTCTGCCAGCAACTCACGCCCGCCCTCGCCGCGCAGGATCAACACCCGGCCGCCAGGCTGTGCAATAGCCTCGCGCAAGGCGGGCAGTTCAAGCAAGGCCTCGCTATCGTCGCCAGTGGCGGGATAGTGAACCTTGAGGCCATGATCAGCCAGTATCTGTGCCGTCGCCGCGCCGACACTGAACCAGGGCATTGGCGGCACACAGCCCCCCAACCGCTGCAACGCCAGGCGTGCAGCCGGCTTGCTCACCACGATGACAGCGCAATAGCGCGGCAGCGCGCCGAACACCGCGTGTTGCTCTGCGGTCAGGGGCAAGGCTTCAGTCTCCAGCAAAGGCAGGCAGCTGCTGTGAATGCCGCTCTTGGCCAATAACGCCGCCACGGCCGTCGATTCCTCGGCGGGCCGCGTCAGCAGCACTCGCCATTTGGTCACTGCGGGCCGGCCTCGCCATAGACTTTTTGCAAAATGGCACCCGCGCCTTTTTCCAGCAGTTCCTCGGCGACCTGAATCCCCAGGGCCGTGGCATCACGCTGCGGCCCACGCACCTCGGCGGTCAGCAGGTTACCGCCGTCCGGATCACCGACCAGGCCACGCAGCCACAGGTTCTCACCTTCGAGTACGGCATAGCAGGCGATAGGCACTTGGCAGCCACCGTTGAGGTGTTTGTTCAAGGCACGCTCGGCGGTAACACGCACTTCGGTGTCCGCGTGATCGAGAGGCTTGAGCAGTGCGTGAATTTCGCTGTCGGCGGTGCGACATTCGATGCCGACTGCGCCCTGCCCGCCAGCGGGCAGGCTGTCTTCGACGCTGATGGCCGAGGTGATGCGGTCTTCGAAGCCCAGGCGGATCAGGCCGGCAGCGGCGAGGATGATCGCGTCGTATTCCCCGGCGTCCAGCTTGGCCAGGCGCGTGTTGACGTTGCCACGCAAAAAGCGGATCTGCAGGTCGGGACGCCGCGTCAGCAATTGGGCCTGGCGACGCAGGCTGGAGGTGCCGACGATACTGCCCAGCGGCAGCTCGTCCAGGGACGCGAAGGTGTTGGAAACGAAGGCGTCGCGCGGGTCTTCGCGCTCGCAGATACAAAAAAGGCCCAGGCCTTCAGGGAAGTCCATGGGCACGTCTTTCATCGAATGCACGGCGATGTCGGCTTCGTTGTCCAGCAGCGCAGTTTCCAATTCCTTGACGAACAGGCCCTTGCCGCCGATTTTCGACAGTGGCGAGTCCAGCAGCTTGTCGCCACGACTGACCATGGGCACCAGGGAGACCTTGAGGCCGGGATGGGCCTGCTCAAGGCGTGCTTTGACGTATTCGGCCTGCCACAAGGCCAAGGCGCTTTTACGGGTGGCGATGCGGATTTCGCGAGAGGACATGGATCAATCCGTACTGAATAGATACGGCGGATAATAACAGCTCAGGCAAATACGCTTTGATTTGAATCAGCAAGTGCGGGGCCTCCCTGGCCACGTCGCACCGGCATAAGGAATGCAGACCGCGCCGCAGCCCTTGGGCTAAAGCTGCTGCATCATTTTGCGCACGCCAGCGACATGGCGTCGGCTGACAATCAACGCATCGCCATTGAGCCCCTTCAGGAATAGCTGAAAGTGCCCCAGAGGCGTGCGCTGCAGGCGCTCGATGCGTTCACGGGCGACCAGCGCGTTGCGATGAATGCGCACGAAACGCTCGCCAAACTCGTCTTCAAGCGCCTTGAGCGGCTCATCGAGCAACACCTCACCGGTCTCGTGGCGCAAGGTCACGTATTTGTGATCGGCAATAAAGTAGACCACCTGGCCGAGTGGGATCAGTTCGATGCCCTTGCGGGTACGCGCGCTGATATGGCTGCGTGGCCCGTTACCACTTTGCGCAGCCGGTTGCGTCAAGGCAGCCAGTTGGGCGCGGCTGGGACGCTCGGCTTTTTTCAAGGCTTTGAGCAAGGCCTCGGCAGTGGCCGGTTTGACGAGAAAACTGACACCGCTGTCTTCCAGCGCCTGTGCAGAAAACTCATCCTGCGCCGCACACAACACCACGGCAGGCGGCGATTCGCGTTCGCTCAAGCGGGCGGCGACCTGCAGGCCATCAAAGCCCGGCATGCGGATATCGAGCAGCACTACATCGGGCTTGTGGCTGTCGATCAGCGTCAACGCCTCCTCGCCGCTGGTGGCACTCGGTTCAAGGACTGTATAACCCTCGAGTTCACTGACCAGACGGCTCAGTCGCTCGCGGGCTTGGGGTTCGTCATCAACGATCAGGACATTCATATTGCGCTGGATTCCTGCGTGAGTCTCGCACAAGGATAGCGTAGACAGGTGCGGTGACTGACGTCACAGCGATCCACGCTAAGACTAGCGCGAGCGGCAAAAAGTGCCCTGAGAATGGCACCCAAATTTACCCGGACCTGTTCAATAGCGCCCAAGACCCGCTGCATTCGGGCATCGTCGTAGGGTTCACTGATAAACAATCCGAATACCCCCCTGTTTAATGGATAGTCTGGTTATGACCGCATCACCCGACTTTGGTGCATTCACACACTATCAGTCCAACTGTAGACGCTCACTGAGGCGACATTGCTCAATCGTCAAATATCGTTTCAATAAGTACCTGTCACCAGTCTCGTCCCGGATGCGATCGGCGGCAAGGCACTTAGCCATCTCTTACACAAATAAAATTGCCGACCACCCGCAGCACCGCCTCCACGGGCAACCCTGTTATGATCGCCGGTACACCTTCATGCCTCTTTTAAGCAGATCACGAGCGAATCCATGAGCACCGACAAGACCAACCAGTCCTGGGGCGGCCGCTTCAGTGAACCCGTCGACGCCTTCGTCGCGCGCTTCACCGCCTCCGTCACCTTCGATCAACGCCTGTACCGCCACGACATCATGGGCTCCATCGCCCACGCTACGATGCTGGCCAAGGTCGGCGTACTGACCGACGCGGAGCGTGACAGCATCATCGACGGCCTGACCACCATCCGCGGTGAGATCGAGGCAGGGACGTTCGACTGGCGCGTCGACCTCGAAGACGTGCACATGAACATCGAGGCACGTCTCACTGATCGCATCGGCGTGACCGGCAAAAAACTGCACACCGGCCGTAGCCGTAACGACCAGGTCGCCACCGATATCCGCCTGTGGCTGCGCGATGAGATCGACCTGATCCTGGGCGAAATCACCCGCCTGCAAAAAGGCTTGCTGGAGCAGGCCGAGCGTGAATCGGACACCATCATGCCCGGCTTCACCCACCTGCAGACCGCACAACCCGTGACCTTCGGCCACCACCTGCTGGCCTGGTTCGAAATGCTCAGCCGCGACTACGAACGCCTGGTCGATTGCCGCAAGCGCGCCAACCGCATGCCGCTGGGCAGCGCTGCACTGGCCGGCACCACCTACCCGATCGACCGTGAGTACACCGCACAACTGCTGGGCTTTGACGCCGTGGGAGGCAATTCTTTGGACGGCGTGTCGGACCGTGACTTCGCCATTGAATTCTGCGCCGCCGCCAGCATCGCGATGATGCACCTGTCGCGCTTCTCCGAAGAGCTGGTGCTATGGACCAGCGCGCAATTCCAGTTCATCGACCTGCCGGACCGCTTCTGCACCGGCAGCTCGATCATGCCGCAAAAGAAAAACCCCGACGTGCCAGAGCTGGTGCGTGGCAAGAGCGGCCGTGTGTTTGGCGCGCTGATGGGCCTGCTGACCCTGATGAAAGGTCAACCACTGGCCTACAACAAGGACAACCAGGAAGACAAGGAACCGCTCTTCGACGCCGCCGACACCCTGCGCGACTCGCTGCGCGCCTTTGCCGACATGATCCCGGCGATCAAGCCCAAGCACGCGATCATGCGTGAAGCAGCACTGCGCGGGTTCTCCACCGCGACCGACCTGGCGGATTACCTGGTGCGCCGTGGCCTGCCGTTCCGTGACTGCCACGAAATCGTTGGCCACGCCGTGAAGTACGGGGTGGACACCGGCAAGGACCTTGCGGAAATGAGCCTGGAAGAACTGCGCCAGTTCAGCGATCAGATCGAGCAGGATGTGTTTGCCGTGCTGACCCTGGAAGGCTCGGTGAATGCCCGTAACCATGTGGGCGGCACTGCGCCGGCACAGGTCAAGGCGGCGGTCGTGCGCGGCAAAGAATTGCTCGCCAGCCGCTAAAAGCATCGCAGGCAAGCCAGCTCCCACACTTGATTGGGTTCACACATCAAAATGTGGGAGCGGGCTTGCCCGCGATGGCGCCCTTACAGAAGCCAAAGGTTTATTTCTTGGCCGCAATCATCGCCATGAACGCCGGCATCGCCGCCTGCCTGTCCACCTCTACCTTCTGCGCATTGGGCATCTCATTCAGGCGTGCCAACAATGCCTTCGCCTTCGGCAACTGCTCCAGCAGGTCCAGCCCAAACAGCTTCTCGCCCACACCGCAGGCCAGGTTCAGGCTGTACATGAAATACAGGTCCGCGAGGGTAAAGCTCTCCCCTGCCACATAAGGCGCAAACTTAGCGTGCCGGCCTAACGTACCCATCCCAAGCAGCAGCTCGGCCCTGGATTTTTCCTTGATCGCCTCCGGCACCGTCATGCCGAAAAAAGCCTCGGCGTAACACGCCCGCGCAGGCAGTTCGATGTACAGCTCGATCTCACGGCACAACGCCAACACCTGAGCCCGCGCAAACGGGTCGGCGGGCAACAGCGCCGGGCCTTCCTGGCTCTGCTCGAGGTATTCGAGGATGACGCTGGTTTCGTTGATGAACCCCTGCTTCACACCCAGCACCGGCACTTTGCCGCGGGGGCTTAACGCCAAAGCTTCTGGGGTTTGACCGGCATAAAAAGGCACCTCTTCGAAGGGCCGTCCTTTCTCCAACAGCGCCAGCTTGACCATGTTGTAGTAGTTGCTGACCGAAAATCCGTAAAGCTTGAGCATCGCAAAGCCTCCAGGCCGGGTATGGGGTTGGCTGCAAGAGTTATAGATCCTCGAGGGCACCCTGACCAGCAGCATCACCCACCTGAATGGGGGTAGACTGACGCCCTTTCCTTGAGGAGCCTGCCATGAGCGAGCCGACCGATATCGACAACGACGAAGAAGAATTCACCGAGACCACGCTGATCGAAGCCATCGAGAACCAGATCGAGAGCGATAACCCGCCAGCGGCCAAGGCTACGTTCAACAAACTGACCCTGGTGGGTTACGAGCGCGAAGATATCCTGAATATGATGGCTCACGTGTTGGCGTTCGAGATCGATGCCATGCTCGAAGATGACCGCGCCTTCAATACCGAGTGGTATGAAACGGCGCTGCGGGCACTGCCCGAGCTGCCGCCGGAAAAGGAATAACCCCGGCACGCAGCAACACGCTGGACAGTTCGGCAAAGTGCGTTCACCTTATGGCCTGCTAGCCTCTAATAAATTTTAGAAAGTCTGGAGTCCTTATGTCGTATACCCCTGAGTTGGTTGCCGAACTGGAAATCCTTGTACTCTTTCCCTTGGACAGCACCAAGGAAGGCTTGAAAGTCCATCAGACTGCCGCCCCTACTGCCATCGCCGCTGCCAAGCGCCTCCATGCCAAAGGGCTGATCGACCAACCGGACGGGGGCTACCTGACGAGCCTTGGCCGGGACGCTGCCGAGCAAGCCCAAACCCTGCTGACCATCCTCACCACTGCCAGCACCAAAGAAGCCGCCTGATACCTGATACGGCCCATGGAGTCCGCCGCCTGCGGATTCCGCGGGCATTGCTGCGCGGCATACAGAATTCTGACGCCAAAAAGCCATTTCCCTCTAAAACTCCTACGCTACTGTCTGTAAACTCCTGCATGGCAGCCCGCGTCGGGCCCTGCGAGCCAACGAGTTCGACATGACCCCCACCCATGAAATCCGCCCCGATCTGGACGAAGGCATCGACCGCAAGGTGCTGACCCAACTGCGCGCGCGTTTCATGACCCTCAATCAAGGCCGCATGTCCCGGGCCGTCGAGGGGCTGACGCCACGTCAGCAAAGCGTGCTGGCCTTGTTGCCGCTGTTTTTCCACGTCAATCACCCACTCTTGCCGGGCTATGTCTCTAGCAGCACGCCGGCCGGGCTGTCGAATTTCGAACCGGACGCCCTGGCCCTGGCAGATGCCCAGCGCCTGACCCGTTCGTTCTCCTATAAACCGCGCCACGGCAACCCGCCTACGCCGATCCACGGCTTGTTCCTGATGGGCAGCCTTGGCACCCTGGCCCAGGCCGATCAAAGCGATATGGACGTGTGGGTGTGCCACGCTCCCGACCTGAGCGAAACCGAGCTGGCCGAGCTGCGCAAAAAGTGCCAACTGCTGGAAACCTGGGCCTTGGGCATGGGCGCCGAAGCGCATTTCTTCCTGATCGACCCGACGCGCTTTGTGTTGGGTGATCGCGATACCCAACTGAGTTCCGACGACTGCGGCACCACCCAGCACTACCTGCTGTTGGATGAGTTCTATCGCACCGCGATCTGGCTGGCCGGGCGCACGCCCATCTGGTGGCTGGTGCCGGTCTACGAAGAAAGCCGCTACGCCGAATTTACTCACACCCTGGTGTCCAAGCGTTTTATCCGCACCGATGAAACCCTCGACCTCGGCCATCTGGCTCATATTCCTCCGGGGGAGTTTATTGGTGCCGGGCTGTGGCAACTGTTCAAGGGCATCGAGTCGCCCTACAAGTCGGTGCTCAAGCTGCTGCTGACCGAGGTCTATGCCAGCGAACACCCGAACGTGCACTGCCTGAGCCTGCGCTTCAAACAGGCGGTGTTCAGCCATCAGGTAGACCTGGATGAGCTGGACCCGTACATCATGGTCTACCGCCGTATCGAGGAGTACCTCAAGGCCCGCAACGAGCTGGAGCGCCTGGAATTGGTGCGGCGCAGCCTGTACCTGAAGGTCAACCGCAAGCTCAGCGCCGGCCAGCGCACCGCCGGTTGGCAACGGCAGCTGCTGGAACGCCTGGCGCATGAGTGGGGCTGGGACACGCGTCAACTGGCCCTGCTGGACAGCCGCAGCCAATGGAAAGTGCGCCAGGTCGCCTCCGAGCGCCGTGCTCTGGTCAATGAGTTGAACTACAGCTACCGCTTCCTCACCCAGTTCACCCGCAGCGAACAGACCGCCAGCGCGGTCAATAAGCGCGAGCTCAATGTACTGGGCCGCCGCTTGTACGCGGCGTTCGAGCGCAAGGCCGGCAAGGTCGAGTTCATCAACCCTGGCATCGCCCCTGACCTGGCCGAAGATACCTTGACTCTGGTGCAGTCGCCCAACCGCAAGGAGCCGGGCCAACACCATTGGGGCCTGTATAACGGCAACCTTACCGCTCTCGAATGGGAACACTTTGCACCGATCAAACGCAGCCGCGACCTGCTGGAAATGCTCACCTGGTGCCATCGCAACGGCGTGATCGACAGCAGCACCCGCCTGGCGCTGCACCCCGGCACCAGTGACATGACCGAGTTCGAGCTGTTCAACCTGCTGGGCAGCCTGCAACAGACCATCACCCTGCCCCTGGCCAGTGTCGACGAGGTCCGCTTGCTGCGCCCGGCAGTGCCAGAAGAGGTGCTGCTGCTGATCAACGTCGGGGTTGACCCGCTCAAGCATCATCGCGACCTGAATATCCTGATGACCACGGAGCGCACCGACTCCCTGAGCTATGCCGGCGTGCGCGACAACCTGGTGCTGACTCTGGACCAAGTCACGCTCAACAGTTGGAACGAAGTAATGGTCAGCCGCTATGACGGCCCGCACGCCCTGCTCGACTGCCTGCGCGACTACCTCAACCAACTGCCCTCGAACCATCTGCCACGCCTGCGAGTGCGTTGTTTTTGCCACAACCGGGCACAGTTCATTGCCCAGCGGGTGGAAGAGGTATTCGACACCGCGCAGCATCTGCTGCTCGGCCAGGGCAATCATCGCTACCTGCTCCAGGTGCAGCAGCATTATCACGTCATGGAACTGGTACCGGGCCAGGCCACCCATGTGTCACTGCCGACCCAGGACGCGCTGATCGCCTACCTCAGCGAGGAGCTGGTCAGCTATAGCCCGTGGCACCTGGACGCCATGGCCTTGGAAGACCACGACCTGGCGCTGCTGCTGCCCATGGGCCAAGCCGAGTGTGTGCAGGTGTTCTACCGAGTCAATGAAGGCTTCACCGACGTCTACGTGCTCGACGAATTCAACGCGCTCTGGCAACAGCGTTTGCCGTTTCATGATGAGCAAAGCCTGTTGGCGCCGTTGCAGCGCTTTTTGCAATCGATCCTGTATCGCCGCGAAGCACTATCGTCCCTGGACACCCAGCAACCCGCGGGCGAGATACAGATTCTATATTACCAACTGTTGCCATCGGGCAACGGCCGGGCGCGGGGCGTGGAGCCACGACCGGCCCCGCAAGACCCGGCCAACAAGGCGTTTTATGACGTGCAGGCCATCATCGGTAAGGGCGCGCCAGGCCAGGTAGGGATCACCCTGTACTGCAATCAGCGGGAGTTTTCCGAACTGGAATTTGGCGACCAGCTGTTTGCGGTGGTCGCCCGGGAGATCGTCGGGCAACGTCGGGAAACCGAGCGTTACCGCGGCTATATCACTGACCTGGATCTGTCGGGGCTGCTCGGTGATGTGCAAAGCCCAAGCAATCTGTACCTGCGCTATAAAGCCGAACTGGAACAGTCACTCAATGCGGCCTTGGATCAGGTTTAGAGCGGGAAGGCGCCGCCATCTTTGGGCTGGCCTTCGACGTTGAGCAATTCCAGCTTGAGGGTCTTGCCGCCTGGCGCCGGCCAGTCGATGTGCTGGCCCACTTGCAGGCCAAGCAATGCGCTGCCCACGGGTGCCATGATCGAAATCTTGCCTTCGTCGGCGTTCGCGTGCTTGGGGTAGACCAGCGTCAGGTGATAGTCCTTGCCGCTGCTTTGTTCACGGCAATGCACGCTGGAATTCATGGTCACGACACCCGCAGGCACTTCATCGTGACCAACCACGTCTTCGGCGCGGTCGAGTTCGGCTTGCAACGCTTCGACGCCGGGAAACTCGTCGCCCAAGCGGTCGATCAGTTGCTCCAGACGCTGCACGTCAAGACGGGTAAGAATGATGGACGGTGCGGTGGTCATGATTCAGGCAGACTCCTTTTTTCTGCACAAAAAAGCAAAACCCCGCCAGGAAAAGGCGGGGTTCTCACGGACCTCGATGAATGGAGGTGTATCCGGACACTACCACAGCGACACAAATAAACAAGACGCCGTCAGGTGCTCGCCTTGCGCTGCTCGGCCTCGGCGCAGATCACCCGGCGCCGCGCATCGTCGGCAGAGCGCCATTCCCGGATGTCTTCCACATGGCGAAAGCAGCCAAGGCAGACTTTCCGCTCGTCCAGGCGACACAAACTGATACAAGGTGACGGCACCGCCGGGCTGACATTGCTGAACAGCGGCTTGGGCGGGCGTACGGCTACAGGCTCACTCACCATCAGATCTCGTCGAAATCCAGCTCGACGCCGGTGTATTCCTGAACCAGGCGCATGAGCATCTCACCCAGCAACTCTTCACTCTTGTCGCACTGCCATTTGCCGCTTTCTTCATCGTAGTCGAAGTGAACGCCACCGGAGCGCGCCGCCAGCCACAACTGACGCAGCGGCTCCTGGCGACTGAAGATCAATTGCTGGCCGCTTTCGAACTTGACCGTCAGCACACCGGCCGAGCTTTCCAGGTCCACGTCCAGGCCGCTGTCGTCGAAAATATCTTCCAGCTTCTCTTGGGTGGCATCCACCAGGTCGTGAAAACGGGCTTCGGTCAAACTCATTGTGGCAACCTCAAAAGTGTCTGGTTTTGCTCAAGCGCCGCACGATACGGGCGAGCTTCGCCGATTGCAAAGGATACTGATTTCATCACGGATGACGGTACGAAATATCCCCAGGCATCGTAGCCTGCTTCCCTACTGTCTCGGCAAACCCCCGCCGGACGGGTGGTGCGGCGCATAGGCAAGCTGGCGGGTGGTCGGTATACTCGGGCGCAATTAATGCATATTCAAGGATTTCGCCATGAAGCGCCTGATCTCTTCCCTTGCTGCGCTCGTCGCGGTCGCTTGCCTCGTTAGTGCCTGTGGCCAGAAAGGCCCGCTGTACCTGCCGGATGACAGCAAAGATCCAAACGAACAGGCGCAATCGTCGCAAAAGCCGTCAAAAGCCCATAAGCACGACACCTACTAAGTTAAGGGAAACTTATGGACGCTTTTAACTACCGGGACGGCGAGCTGTTCGCGGAAGGCGTGGCCTTGTCCGCGATTGCCCAGCGCTTCGGCACCCCGACCTATGTGTACTCGCGTGCGCATATCGAAGCTCAATACCGCTCGTTCACCGACGCCCTCGACGGCGTGCCGCACCTGGTGTGCTACGCAGTCAAGGCCAACTCCAACCTGGGTGTACTGAATGTCCTGGCGCGCCTGGGCGCCGGTTTCGACATCGTGTCCCGTGGCGAGCTGGAACGCGTACTGGCCGCCGGCGGCCAGGCTGACAAGATCGTGTTCTCCGGGGTCGGCAAGAGCCGCGATGATATGCGCCGTGCCCTGGAAGTCGGCGTACATTGCTTCAACGTCGAATCCACCGACGAACTGGAGCGCCTGCAAGTCGTTGCCGCCGAAATGGGCGTTCGCGCGCCGATCTCCCTGCGCGTCAACCCGGATGTCGACGCCGGCACCCACCCGTACATTTCCACCGGTCTCAAAGAGAACAAGTTCGGCATTGCCATCGCCGACGCCGAGGACGTGTACATCCGCGCCGCCCAACTGCCGAACCTGGAAGTGCTGGGTGTCGACTGCCATATCGGCTCGCAACTGACTACCCTGCCACCGTTCCTGGATGCCCTCGACCGCCTGCTGGCCTTGATCGACCGTCTGGGCGAGTGCGGCATCTACCTGCACCACATCGACCTCGGTGGTGGCGTGGGTGTGCGCTATCGCGATGAAGAGCCGCCGCTGATTGCCGACTATATCCAAGCCGTGCGCGAACGCATCGAAGGCCGCGACCTGACGCTGATGTTCGAGCCGGGCCGCTACATCGTCGCCAACGCTGGCGTGTTGCTGACCCAGGTCGAGTACCTCAAGCACACCGAACACAAGGATTTCGCCATCGTCGATGCGGCGATGAACGACCTGATCCGCCCAGCGCTGTACCAGGCCTGGATGGATGTCACCGCCGTGACGCCGCGTAAAAGCGACGCCCGCGCCTATGACATCGTCGGGCCCATCTGCGAGACCGGCGACTTCCTGGCCAAGGATCGTGAGTTGGCGCTTGAAGAAGGTGATTTGCTGGCCGTGCATTCGGCCGGTGCCTACGGGTTTGTCATGAGTTCCAACTACAACACCCGCGGGCGCACCGCCGAGGTGCTGGTGGACGGTGATCAAGCATTTGAAGTGCGTCGCCGCGAGACGGTAGCCGAGTTGTATGCTGGCGAAAGCCTGCTGCCGGAGTAAGCCATGCTGCTGCGTTTTACCAAAATGCACGGGCTGGGTAATGATTTCATGGTCCTCGACCTGGTCAGCCAGCACGCGCACATCCTGCCCAAGCACGCCAAACAGTGGGGCGATCGCCACACCGGGATCGGTTTCGACCAGTTGCTGCTGGTCGAGGCGCCGAGCAACCCGGAGGTGGATTTCCGTTACCGGATCTTCAACTCCGACGGTTCCGAAGTGGAACAGTGCGGCAACGGCGCGCGCTGCTTTGCGCGCTTTGTGCTCGACAAACGCCTGACTGCCAAACGCCAGATTCGCGTCGAAACCAAGGGCGGCGTGATCGAACTGGACATCCGCAATGATGGCCAGATCAGCGTCAACATGGGCGCCCCACGCCTGGTGCCGGCGGATATTCCGTTCCAGGCCACCGAGCAGGCCCTCAGTTACCCACTGGACGTGGATGGCAAAACCGTGGAGGTCGCCGCTGTGTCCATGGGCAACCCCCATGCGGTGCTGCGAGTCACCGACATCAATAACGCCCCCGTGCATGAACTGGGGCCGAAGATCGAACATCACCCGCGCTTTCCGGCACGGGTCAATGTGGGCTTCCTGCAGGTGATCGACCGTAACCGTGCGCAATTGCGGGTATGGGAACGCGGCGCCGGCGAAACCCAGGCTTGCGGCACCGGTGCTTGCGCCGCTGCCGTGGCCGCGATCAGCCAGGGGTGGATGGATTCGCCACTGTTGATCGACCTGCCCGGCGGACGTTTGTCCATCGAATGGGCAGGCCCTGGCCACCCGGTGATGATGACCGGGCCAGCCACGCGTGTATACGAAGGACAGGTCCGTCTATGAGTGAGCCAAGCTAATGACCGATAAGCCTCAAGTACCCGCACACGCTACCCCGAGTGAAAGCCTGGAGGCCGCTGCTGTCGCGGCGTACCTTGAGGCTAACCCGGACTTCTTCGTCGAGCACGAAGAACTGCTGCCGGCCTTGCGCATTCCCCACCAGCGCGGCGATACCGTGTCGCTGGTGGAGCGGCAGATGAAGATCCTGCGCGAGCGCAACATTGAAATGCGCCACCGGCTCTCTCATCTGATGGACGTGGCCCGCGACAACGACCGCTTGTTCGACAAGACCCGCCGCCTGATTCTGGCCCTGATGGATGCCGCCAGCCTGGAAGAAACGGTGATCGCCGTGGAAGACAGCCTGCGCGAGGATTTCCAGGTGCCCTTCGTCAGCCTGATCCTGTTCAGCGATAACCCGATGCCGGTGGGGCGCTGGGTCACAGGTGGCGAAGCGCAGACAGCCATCGGTGGCCTTCTGTCCGAAGGCAAGACTGTCAGCGGCACCTTGCGCGAGCATGAGCTGGACTTCCTGTTTGGCGCCGAACAGCGCAAGCAGATCGGCTCTACGGCCGTTATCGCCCTCAGCCATCAAGGCTTGCACGGGGTATTGGCCATCGCCAGCCGCGACCCGGCGCACTACAAAAGCTCGGTGGGCACGTTGTTCCTGACCTATATCGCCGAAGTGCTGGGCCGCGTCCTGCCACGCCACACCACCACCCTGCGCGCGGTGCGCTGATCATGGAGCGGCAACTGGACGCTTACTGCGCTCACCTGCGCAATGAGCGCCAGGTGTCGTCCCACACGCTGGAAGCTTATCGGCGGGACTTGAACAAGGTCCTGGCCTATTGCGAAAAACAGCACGTCAGCAGTTGGAAGGCCCTGGATATCCAGGCCCTGCGCAGCCTGATCGCCCGGTTGCACCAACAGGGCCAATCCTCCCGCAGCCTGTCTCGCCTGCTATCGGCGGTGCGCGGCCTCTATCACTACCTCAATCGCGAAGGCCTGTGCGACCACGACCCGGCCAATGGCCTGTCACCGCCCAAAGGCGAACGGCGCCTGCCCAAGACCCTGGACACAGACCGCGCCCTGCAATTGCTCGACGGTGCCGTCGAGGATGACTTCCTGGCTCATCGCGACCAGGCAATCCTCGAGCTGTTCTATTCCTCGGGCCTGCGCCTGTCGGAGCTGACGGGGCTGAACCTCGATCAGCTGGACCTCGCCGATGGCCTGGTGCAAGTGCTCGGCAAAGGCAGCAAGACGCGCGTACTGCCCGTGGGCAGGAAAGCCCGCGAAGCCTTGCAGCTATGGCTGCCGCTACGTCTCTTGACCAACCCGGCAGACGATGCCGTGTTTGTCAGCCAGCAAGGCCGGCGCCTGGGGCCGCGGGCGATTCAACTGCGGGTCAAGGCTGCCGGCGAGCGCGAGCTGGGGCAGAATCTGCACCCGCACATGTTGCGTCATTCCTTTGCCAGCCACCTGCTCGAATCCTCCCAGGACCTGCGCGCCGTGCAGGAGCTGCTCGGGCACTCGGATATCAAGACCACGCAAATCTACACCCACCTCGACTTCCAGCACCTGGCAACGGTGTACGACAGCGCCCATCCACGGGCCAAACGCATCAAGGGCGGCGACTCATGAGTATCAAGCTGATCACCTTCGACCTGGACGACACCCTCTGGGACAACGTACCCGTCATCATCAGCGCCGAAGCGTCGATGCGCGACTGGCTGGCGACCCACGCGTCCAAGGTCGGCGAGCTGCCCCTTGAGCATTTTGCCAGCCTGCGCCAGCAGGTGCTGCAGCGTCATCCCGAACTCAAACACCGTATCAGCCTGCTGCGTCATCGCGTGTTGATGCATGCGTTCGAGGAGGCCGGTTATCCCCAGCCTGAGGCCACAGAGATGGCGGATGTCTGCTTCGAAGCGTTCATCCACGCACGCCACCAACTCACCGTGTTTCCGGAAGCCGAGCCGATGCTCAAGGCGCTGCGCCAGCACTTCCTGCTCGGCGTGATCACCAATGGCAATGCCGATGTGCAGCGTGTGGGCCTGGCGGACTACTTTCACTTTGCCCTGCGCGCTGAAGATATCGGCATCGCCAAGCCGGATGCACGGCTGTTTCATGAAGCACTGCAGCGTGGCGGTGTGGACGCCAGCGCGGCAGTGCATGTGGGCGATCATCCTGGGGATGACATCGCCGGCGCGCAGCAGGCGGGACTGCGGGCAGTGTGGTTCAACCCCACGGGCAAGGCCTGGGAGGGTGACAAGCGCCCGGATGCGCAAATTCGCAGCCTGACGGAGTTACCGCCACTGCTGAGTCGCTGGAGCTAACACTGACCCCAATGTGGGAGCTGGCTTGCCTGCGATAGCGGTGGATCAGTCAACACAGGGCTCTCAGATAGACCGCTATCGCAGGCAAGCCAGCTCCCACAGGGTATTGCAGCAAACCGGTAAATTGCTCCAGGCATGAAAAAGCCCGCAGCGACGGCGGGCTTTTTCTTACAAGCAGGAGGCAGACCTCAGATAGGTCGGCTGCCGTACTTGTTATCCGGCTTCTTCGGTGGATCAGCCACCACGTTGGCCTCGACTTCCTGCACTTTGCCGCCTTTAGCGAGGAACTCTTCCATCGCACGCGCCAGGGCATCGCGCTCTTTGTTCTTGGCTTCAACGCTCGGCAACTCGTCTACCGACACAGCCGCCTTGGCTTTGCCTTTGGCTTTGGGAGCCGCGTCATCGCCAACACTGTCATCGACGTCCTCAGCAACGTCTTCGGCCGCAACTTCAAGACCGTCTTCGGTGTCGTCTTCATCACCTACTTCGAGGTCGTCTTGTTCCAGATCATCGTCGCTCATGTTCTACCTCATGACTTGCGAAAAGCAGATTAGTTATAGCCCAGCTTCACCCTCTGTCGAGGTTGCCGGAAAAAAATCAACATCCACTGGATCACCAGTGGCTTACGCCCCTTCACCATGCAAGGTGGCGAGGACTTTACGAGCACCGCCATGATCACGGTGCTCGCCCAGATAAACACCTTGCCAGGTCCCTATCGCCAAGCGGCCGGCCTTGACCGGCAAACTCAGCTGGCAACCCAGCAGACTGGCCTTGAAGTGCGCCGGCAGATCATCCGGACCTTCGTCGTTATGTTCAAACCCTGCGCGACCTTGTGGCACCAGCAGGTTGAAAAAACGCTCGAAGTCACGGCGAACCGCCGGGTCGGCATTCTCGTTGACGGTCAACGAGGCCGAGGTGTGCTGCAGCCACAGATGCAACAGGCCCACACGGCACGCCCTCAATTCAGGCAAGCCGGCAAGCAACTCGTCCGTTACCAAGTGAAAGCCCCGGGGCTTGGCCCGCAGGGTAATCAGGGTCTGTTGCCACATACAGTTCTCCGCCCATCGGCGCGCATTCTAGCGCGCTCTGGGAAAAAACAAAGTGCCTAATACGCCTTCATGCCTGTAAGACATTTGCACCCTTAAAAGTGCAGTGTGGATCCCATCACAAAGTCGATAAAAAACCCATGCACCTTTAGCCACAGACAAACGCCGGGCAAAAAAATGCCCGGCAAGCCGGGCATGTTTTTTTCGCGTAGTTACAAGTTGTAGCCGCGCTCGTTGTGTTGCGCCAGGTCGAGGCCGACCGCCTCTTCTTCTTCGGTGACACGCAGGCCCATGACCATGTCGAGCACCTTGAGGATGACGTAGGTCACAATCGCCGTGTAGATCACGGTGAAGCCCACGCCTTTGCACTGGATCCAGACCTGGGCCGCGATGTCGGTCACGGTGCCGAAGCCGCCCAGAGCAGGAGCTGCGAACACACCGGTGAGGATCGCACCGACGATACCGCCAATACCGTGCACGCCGAAAGCGTCCAGGGAGTCGTCATAACCCAGCTTGCGCTTGAGGCTGGTCGCGCAGAAGAAGCACACCACACCGGCGACCAGACCAATCACCAGGGCGCCCATCGGGCCCACGGTGCCAGCCGCTGGTGTCACGGCGACGAGGCCGGCGACCACGCCCGAGGCGATACCCAGTGCGCTTGGCTTGCCGTGGGTGATCCACTCGGCAAACATCCAGCCCAGGGCCGCAGCTGCGGTAGCGATTTGAGTTACCAGCATCGCCATGCCCGCGGTGCCGTTGGCCGCCGCAGCGGAACCGGCGTTGAAGCCAAACCAGCCGATCCACAGCATGGCCGCGCCCACCAGGGTATAGCCCAGGTTATGCGGGGCCATCGGGGTGGTGGGGAAACCTTTGCGCTTGCCGAGCACGATGCACGCCACCAGGCCAGCCACACCTGCGTTGATGTGCACAACGGTGCCGCCAGCGAAGTCCAGCACACCCCAGTCCCACATCAGGCCGCCATTGCCGCTCCAGACCATGTGCGCAATCGGCGCATAGACCAGGGTGAACCAGATAGCCATGAAGATCAGCATCGCGGAGAACTTCATACGCTCAGCGAAAGCACCGACGATCAGCGCCGGAGTAATGATGGCAAAGGTCATCTGGAAGGTGATGAACACGGCTTCCGGAAACAGCGCCGCCGGCCCGGTGATGCTGGCCGGGGTGACACCCGCCAGGAACGCCTTGCCCATGCCGCCGAAGAAGGAATTGAAGTTGACCACACCTTGTTCCATACCGGTGGTATCGAACGCGATGCTGTAGCCGTAGACGACCCACAGGATGCTGATCAGGCCAGTGATGGCGAAACACTGCATCATCACCGACAGAATATTCTTGGAGCGGACCATGCCGCCGTAGAACAGCGCCAGGCCAGGGATGGTCATGAACAGCACCAGCGCGGTGGCGGTAAGCATCCAGGCGGTGTCGCCGGAATTGAGGACTGGAGCAGCCACTTCATCTGCCGCCATGGCCAGGCTTGGCATTACGATGGACAGCAGGGCTCCGAGCCCTGCGAATTTACGCAGAGTCATATTGTTTTCTCCTGGGGCGTTGGGGTTTGGCGGCTTAGATTGCGTCGGTATCGGTTTCGCCGGTACGGATGCGAATAGCCTGTTCCAGATTGACCACGAAGATCTTGCCGTCACCGATCTTGCCGGTGTTGGCCGCCTTGGTTATCGCCTCGATAACCCGGTCAAGATCCTTGTCGTCAATGGCGACATCGATCTTCACCTTCGGCAGGAAATCGACCACGTATTCCGCGCCGCGATACAGCTCGGTATGACCCTTCTGCCGACCGAAGCCCTTGACCTCAGTAACGGTAATGCCCTGCACGCCGATCTCGGACAGTGACTCGCGTACATCGTCCAACTTGAACGGCTTGATGATGGCAGTGACTAGCTTCATGAAAACTCTCTCCCGAATTTGGTGGACTTGCCCCAGGAAAACAAACCCGTCTCAAGTCTAAGCGCAGTGCCTGGCTTTGTAACGCATCGTCGCCTCGGCATTTGCCGTCGCGACGCCAGCGAACCACTGGTGACGAGCCCTGTACCCGGATCCGTCGGCGCACTGCATTCGTCACAGCGACTGCATCAGTGCATGGGTCATGATCGTCTAAGCAGAAACCTTGCCAGCTCCGTAAAAACCACCGAAATCAATCCTTTGCCCGCTTATGCCCACCTACGGGGCGCCTGCGCGGCCGCAATGCGCATCAAAACAGTGCGCAGCCGCCCGCCCCAATGCGCGAAAACCGTGCGCAGCGGGGCGTGAAAATGACTATAGACGCTGCGTGGTACACTGCCGGCCAACTGTTTTCCGGAATATGTCCAATGCTCGCGCCCAAAGACTTCCTCGACGCCCTGAGCGGCCACGCCTCTCGCCTGTTCAGCGGCGACACTCCGCTGCCCCGCAATGAAATCGAAAGCCAGTTCAAGGCTTTGCTACAGAGTGGTTTCAGCAAGCTCGACCTGGTCAGCCGGGAAGAGTTTGACAGCCAGATGGTGGTGCTGGCGCGCACACGTGCGCGGCTGGAGAGCCTGGAGGCGAAGGTGGCTGAACTTGAAGCACGGTTGGCGCCACCTTCTGCTGAGTGAACGCGATTGTTGTGGGAGCTGGCTTGCCTGCGATGGCGGTTTATCAGCAGATGATTCTTTGCTGACACACCGCCATCGCAGGCAAGCCAGCTCCCACACTTGTTTTGCGCTGCCGCGCGGATACGTTCTGTAAAACCTCCCCGCCCCGCTCCATCCCACCTCGTCTACCCTTGAAAAAACCGCAGGAAGCGGCCCTCCCATTCAAGGAACGAGCATGTCCCTCGCCATCGTCCACAGCCGCGCTCAGGTGGGTGTAGAAGCCCCCGCCGTCACCGTCGAGGTGCACATGGCCAATGGCCTGCCGTCTCTCACTCTGGTGGGTTTGCCCGAAACTGCAGTGAAGGAAAGCAAGGATCGCGTGCGCAGCGCCATCCTCAACTCGGCGCTGCAATATCCGGCCCGCCGCATCACGCTCAATCTCGCGCCTGCCGACCTGCCCAAGGACGGCGGGCGTTTTGATCTGGCGATCGCCCTGGGCATCCTGGCAGCCAGTGTGCAAGTGCCGGCGTTGATGCTCGATGACGTGGAATGCCTTGGGGAATTGGCGCTGTCCGGCGAGGTGCGCGCGGTGAAGGGGGTGTTGCCGGCCGCGCTGGCGGCGCGCAAGGCCGGGCGCACCGTGATAGTGCCGCGCGCCAATGCCGAGGAGGCGTGCCTGGCGTCGGGGTTGAAGGTGATTGCGGTGGATCACTTGCTGCAAGTGGTGGCGCACCTGAATGGGCATGTACCGATTGAGCCCTACGCGTCCGACGGTTTGCTGTACCTGAACAAACCTTACCCGGACCTGAGTGAAGTACAGGGCCAACTCGCGGCCAAGCGAGCATTGCTGATCGCGGCGGCGGGCGCGCATAACCTGTTGTTCAGCGGACCACCGGGCACCGGCAAGACTTTACTGGCCAGCCGGCTACCGGGCTTGCTGCCGCCGTTGAGCGAGCAGGAAGCGCTGGAAGTGGCCGCAATCCAATCCGTGGTCAGCCTGGCACCGCTGAGCCATTGGCCAAACCGCCCGTTTCGCCAGCCGCACCACTCGGCATCCGGGCCGGCGCTGGTGGGTGGCGGCTCGAAGCCACAACCGGGGGAAATCACCCTGGCTCATCACGGGGTGTTGTTCCTGGATGAACTGCCAGAGTTCGATCGCAAGGTACTGGAGGTGCTGCGCGAGCCATTGGAGTCGGGGCACATCGTGATCTCCCGAGCCCGTGACCGGGTGAGCTTCCCGGCGCGCTTTCAACTGGTCGCGGCAATGAACCCCTGCCCTTGCGGCTACATGGGCGAACCCAGTGGGCGTTGCCGGTGTACGCCGGAACAGATCCAGCGCTATCGCAACAAGCTCTCCGGGCCGCTGCTGGACCGGATTGATTTGCACCTGACAGTCGCGCGAGAAGTCACTGCGCTGAGCCCCGCCCAACAAGCCGGTGATACCACCGCGCAAGCGTCCGCTCAGGTGGCGCAAGCCCGGGAACGCCAGCACCAACGCCAGGGTTGCGCCAATGCATTCCTCGATCTGCCCCGGCTGCGCGAACACTGCCAGTTGGCCAAAGCCGATGAAATCTGGCTGGAAAGCGCGTGTGAGCGGCTGACATTATCACTGCGCGCAGCCCATCGATTGCTCAAGGTGGCTCGCACCCTGGCGGACCTTGAGCAAGTGGAAGGCATCGCCCGCCATCATTTGGCGGAGGCGTTGCAGTACCGACCAGCCGCAAATGGCTAGCACTTGTCAGGCAAAATCCAGCAGCAGCCTCGCCACTTCCAACACGTCTTGCAGCACCGCTTCTGCGGACTCTGCGGAAGGCTTGAGCATCAGGTCATCGGCATAGCCCATCGCCAGGGCGAAGATCTGCCGTGCAGCGCGTTGAGACGACTCGCAGCGAAAGACGCCATCGGCAACGCCCCGCTCGATCACCTCGGCAAGCATGCTTTGCCATTGGGCGTTGATCACCAGATAAGCCTGAGCCATTTGCGCGTCGTGCATAGCCTCGTCCCAGGCGTCGAGCCACAGCGCCCAGCCGGCATCAGCGGTGCTGGGCAGGCAGTCGCGCAAAAAACCCACGAACGCCTCCAGCGGTGGCGCATCGGCCAACGGCTCGCGCACTTCATCCAGTTGCTCATTGGCAAAGCGTACGAAGGCTTCGCGGCGCAGTTCATTCCAGTCGCTGAAGTAGTGATAGACATGACTGCGCGACAAGCCGGCATGTTCGGCGAGGTCACGGGTGGATACATCGGCGAAACCCTTGCTGCGAAACAGCTCCAGGGCGGCGGCGATGATCTGGTCTTTACGGTCGGTACGCGACATGGCAATTCCTTCGAGCACAAGCAGATAAGCGGGACTTGCTTTTTGAGCGATCGCTCAAGGATACTTGAGCAGTCGCTCAATAATAGCGTCTATTACTCCTCTGGTGCACCCATGACATCCGTCACCCCACAAATTCTGATAGAAGAAAGCAAGAAAATCGGCCAGCAGTCTGCCAGCCAAACCCTCAAGGCTATTGCCAGAGCCTATCCCGGCAAGCTGTCTTGCACCTTGTCGCTGGTGGCGCTGGAGAACGCACTGTTGTTGGCCTACCCGCTGTTTGCCGGGTTCGCGGTGGATTCGATTATCCGCGGCGATGCCACCAGTGCGTTGTTCTATGCCGCCGTGGTCATGGCGTTCTGGGCCGTTGGGGCGGCGCGACGGGCGCTGGACACCCGTACGTTCACGCGCATCTACGCGGACCTTGCGGTGCCGGTCATTCTCAACCAGCGCCAACAGAACCACAGCACCTCGAAATCGGCGGCACGGGTAGTACTTGCTAGGGAGTTTGTCGACTTCTTTGAAAAGCACGTGCCTATCATCGCCACGGCGTTGGTGTCGATTGTGGGCGCGGCAGTGATGCTGATCGTGATTGAGCCGTGGGTAGGTATGGCCTGCCTGGCCGCGCTGCTGCTGTGCATCACCTTGTTGCCACGCTTTGCACGGCGCAATCAGGAACTACACGAGCGCCTGAATAATCGCCTGGAGAAAGAAATTGGTCTGGTCGAAAAAGTCGGCGCGCCGACCCTGCGACGTCACTACCAGTTGCTGTCACGCCTGCGCATCTGGCTTTCAGACCGCGAGGCTGCGGCGTTCCTGTTTATCGGCATGACCGCGGCCTTACTGTTCGTGGTTGCGATCAGCCAATTGGCCATGTCCCCAGCGGTGAAGGCCGGCCACATCTACGCCGTCATGACCTATCTGTGGACCTTCGTCACCAGCCTGGACGAAGCGCCAGGCATGGTCGACCAACTGGCGCGGCTCAAGGACATTGGCAAGCGCGTAGACCCAGGGCTTGGGGAGGCCTGAGCCTCAACGAAACCGATCCACCTCATGACGCAAGCCTGCCGCCAAGGTCTCCAGTTCCTTGGCGGTAACTGCCAGGTTGGACACCACTTCACGCTGCTCGCTGTTGGCCAGCGCAATGCTCTGCAGGTTGCTGCTGAGCAAGGTCGCGGTGCTGCTCTGTTCCTGGGTGGCGGTGGTGATCGCAGCAAATTGCTGGCCGGCCGAGCGGCTTTGCTCGTCGATACGCGCCAGGGCCGAGGCCACGTCGGCGTTGCGCGACAGGCCTTCCTGCATCAGCGCATTGCCGTGCTCCATGGTGCTGATGGCGTTGCCGGTTTCCTGCTGGATGCTCTGGATCATGCCGGAGATTTCATCGGTGGCCTGGCGGGTGCGCGAAGCCAGGTTGCGCACTTCGTCGGCGACCACGGCGAAGCCACGGCCTTGCTCGCCGGCGCGCGCAGCCTCGATGGCGGCGTTGAGCGCCAGCAGGTTGGTCTGTTCGGCGATGGCGGTAATCACGCCGACGATCCCGCCGATTTCCTGGGAACGCTGGCCCAGGGTGTTGATCACGGCAGCGGTGCTGTTCAGCGCAGTGGCGATATGTTCCAGGGACGATGACGCCTCTTGCATCGAGCTGCGGCCGATACGGGTTTGCTGGGCATTCTCTTGAGCCAGGCGCTCGGTGTTGCCCATGTTGTCGGCAATGTTCAGCGAGGTAGCACTGAACTCTTCCACCGCACCGGCCATGCTGGTGATCTCGCCGGACTGCTGCTCCATGCCTTCATAGGCACCGCCGGACAAGCCCGACAGCGCCTGGGCGCGGCTGTTGACCTGTTCGGCGGCGGTACGGATATGCGACACCATGGTCGACAGCGCCTCACCCATCTGGTTGAAACTACGCGCCAGCTGGCCGATTTCGTCATGGCTGGACACATTGAGCCGCGCACTCAAATCGCCCGCGCCCAGGGCCTGGGCCTGACGCACCAGCTCGCTCAATGGCGCCAGCTTGCTGCGCAACAGCCACACCGTGGCGCCCACTGCCAGCAACATCGCCAGCACACTGCCCACCACCAGGCGGATGCCGACTTCCCAGGTCACTGCGCGAATCTCAGCCTTGGGCATGCTCGCTACCACCGCCCAAGGGCCGCCTTCGAACGGCACCGAGACGCTATAGAAATCTTCGTTCTTGTCGCTCCAGAAACGGCCAGCACCCGGCTTTTTCGCCAGGTCGAGCATCACGGCAATCGCCTGATCCGGCGCTTGCACGCCAGCCGGCGGCACCAGCCAGTGCTTTTGCTCATCCAGCAGCGCGAGGGAGCCGGTCTGGCCGATACGGAAGCGCTTGAGGTTTTCAAACTGGGCGTTCTGGGCATCGGTGTAATCGAAACCGATGAACAGCACGGCGATGACCTGCCCACTGCTGTCACGTACGGGGCTGTATTGGGTCATGTAGGAGCGGTCGAACAACACGGCACGGCCGATGTAGGTCTGGCCGCTCACAACGCGCTGGTAGGCCGCGCCCTGACGGTCGAGCACGGTGCCAATGGCGCGATTGCCGTCCTGCTTGGTCAGGGAGGTGCTTACACGGATAAAGTCGTCGCCGCTGCGCACGAACACCGTGGCCACGCCACCGGACATCTGCTTGAACTCATCCACCTCTTCGAAGTTATTGTTCAGCACCTCATTGCCCAGGTAGAGGCTCGGCGTCTGCACGCCGGCCACGGCCACGGGCTGGTCCGCACGCACACTCAAGCCGGCGCCGAAGCGCTTTTCAAACAGCCCGCTCAAACGCTGGGTGCTTTCACGCAAGGTGCTGTGGAAGGTGTTGAGTTGGTCGGCGAGCAAACGCGCCTCGCTGGCCAAGTGTTCCTCGCGGGTGGCGAGGTTGGCGGAGTCGAGGGTACGAAGGGCGAAGACCGTACTGCCGCTGATCACGACAGCCAGAATCACGGCGAGTGCAAGGCCTAACTGGGAGGCAATCCGGGCACGAGGTTGAGACATGACAGCTCCTGGCCGAGGCCAGGATCATCCTGATCTCATAGCGCTGCTCGGCAAATTATCTAGTGGGAAACGGTAGTGCACGAGGGTTCCAACACCTTTCTTCGGCGGCATTTGGCAATACTTGAGCGAATCACAGGGGTATCCCGCAAACGATTGCACAAACGGTCCGGCCCTACTCAATCGAGGCGTTCAACCTGAGGCAACTCCATTGCCTTGACTTCACCTTGAAGAAATTCCGCCAACCGTCGCAAACGTTCGCCACCCGGACGGGTTTTCGGCCACACCAGGTAGTAGCTTTCCCCACTGGCGACCGCCGTAGGCCACGGCAGGCTCAAGCGTCCCTGCGCCACGTCTTCGGCCACCATCAACAAATCACCCATGGAGACGCCATAGCCTCGGGCGGCGGCTATCATGCCCAGTTCAAGCGTGTCGAACACCTGCCCACCCTTGAGTGAAACGTGAGATGACAACCCCATGCGCTGCAGCCAGTAACGCCAGTCGCGGCGGTCAGGCGTCGGGTGCAGCAGTTCGGCGGTTGCCAGCCGCGTCACGTCCCAGGGACCGTCGTCCAAAAGATTGGGGGCTCCCACCGGGATAAGCATTTCCGCAAACAGATAACTGGCCTCCCAGTCCGCCGGAAAGTGCCCGTTGCTGAGCAACACCGCGCAGTCGAATGGCTCTTGGTTGAAGTCCACTTCATCAATGCTCATCCACGCACTGGTGAGTTGCACCTCATTGCCTGGCTGCAATGCGCGGAAGCGACTCAACCGCGCCAGCAGCCAGCGCATGGTCAAGGTTGACGGCGCCTTCATACGCAGGATGTCATCTTCGGCATTCAAGGTATGGCAAGCACGCTCCAGGGCAGCGAAGCCTTCCCGTACGCCAGGCAGCAACAAACGCGCTGCTTCCGTGAGCTGCAAAGTGCGACCGCTGCGCTGGAACAATCGGCAGGCGAAATAATCTTCGAGCGTACGGATATGCCGGCTGATCGCACTCTGGGTAATCGACAATTCCTCAGCCGCGCGGGTAAACGAGTGGTGGCGGGAGGCGGCTTCAAATGCCCGCAAGGCATAAAGAGGAGGAAGACGACGAGACATGCTGAAAGCTCCGACTGCGCAATCTGGAAACCCTACCAGAATCGCTCATACATGAGTTTTAATCATGCTAACGATCGCTTTTATCCTTTTGTGCAATGCGCTGAATGCGCCGAGAATCAACCCTTCCCCACCTTCCTGACCATTCGAGTGTGATGATCATGCAACATCCGGCACGTACCGAACTCTGGGCCATTCTGCGGCTATCGGGGCCGTTGATTGCCTCACAGTTGGCGCACATGCTGATGGTGCTGACCGATACCTTGATGATGGCGCGCTTGAGCCCCGAGGCACTGGCCGGCGGAGGCCTGGGCGCGGCGAGCTATTCGTTCGTGGCGATCTTCTGCATCGGCGTGATCGCAGCCGTGGGCACCCTGGTCGCCATTCGCCATGGCGCGGGCGATATCGACGGCGCTACTCGCCTGACCCAGGCCGGGCTGTGGCTGGCGTGGTTGATGGCCCTGGCGGCGGCGTTGCTGTTATGGAACTTGAAGCCGGTGCTGCTGATGTTCGGCCAGACCGAAACCAACGTGCATGCGGCCGGGCAATTCCTGACGATCCTGCCCTTTGCCCTGCCCGGCTACCTGAGCTTCATGGCCCTGCGCGGCTTTACCAGCGCAATCGGCAAGGCCACCCCGGTGATGGTGATCAGCCTGTGCGGCACCGTGGTCAATTACCTGCTCAACCATGCACTGATCGAAGGCATGTTCGGCCTGCCGAAACTGGGCCTGATGGGCATCGGCCTGGTGACCGCCATCGTCGCCAATGGCATGGCGCTGGCACTGATGTGGTACATCCGCAGCAACCGCGCCTACGCCGCCTACCCGCTGGGCACCGGCCTGCTGCGCCTGAATACCCACTACCTGCGCGAGCTGTGGCGCCTGGGCCTGCCGATTGGCGGCACCTATGCGGTAGAGGTCGGGTTGTTTGCCTTTGCGGCGTTGTGCATGGGCACCATGGGCAGCACGCAGTTGGCGGCGCACCAGATCGCCCTGCAGATTGTCTCGGTGGCCTTCATGGTGCCGGCGGGGATGTCCTACGCGGTGACCATGCGCATCGGCCAGCATTACGGCGCCGGGCAGTTGCTGCAGGCACGCCTGGCCGGACGAGTGGGCATAGGATTCGGCGCCATGGTGATGTTGGGGTTTGCGGCGGTACTGTGGCTGTTTTCCGACCCACTGATCGGATTGTTCCTCGACCATGACGACCCGGCGTTCCATGACGTCATCGTGCTGGCGGTGAGCCTGCTGGCCGTCGCCGCCTGGTTTGAATTGTTCGATGGCGTGCAGACCATCGCCATGGGTTGTATCCGTGGCTTGAAGGACGCCAAGACCACCTTCCTGGTGGGCCTGGGTTGCTATTGGCTGATTGGCGCACCGTCAGCCTGGTTGATGGCGTTCACCCTGGGCTGGGGGCCAACAGGCGTCTGGTGGGGCCTGGCACTGGGCCTGGCGTGTGCGGCGGTGAGCCTGACCTGGGCGTTTGAGGCGAAGATGAAGCGGATGATTCGGCAGGAGCCGGATACTCCTGTTGGATTCCGAGCGGCCGTGCCGGACTAGCGAGTGCACGCGGCCCATGTGGGAGCTGGCTTGCCTGCGATAGCGGTGTGTCAGGCTAATCATTATTAGCTGAACGACCGCTATCGCAGGCAAGCCAGCTCCCTCATTTGAACCACTTTGAAGGCTTAACCCAACAGCGCCTGCTGGCTTTGCCCGAACATCAGGTATTCCACCAGCTCTGGCAGCGGCAACGGCTTGCTGATCAGGTAACCCTGGACCTGGTCGCACCCAAACAAGCGCAAAAGCTCAAGCTGCTCAGGGGTTTCCACGCCTTCGGCGACCACTTCCAGGTTGAGGTTGTGGGCCAGGTTGATCATGGCGTGCACCAGCTTGCGGTTTTCTTCGCGCTCTTCCATGCCGCCGACAAAGCTCTTGTCGATCTTCAACAAGGCAATCGGCAGGCTGTTGAGGTGCACAAACGACGAAAAACCGGTGCCGAAGTCATCCAGGGAAAACCGCACACCCAGCCGGCCAAGGGCGTCCATGGTCTGCTTGACCAGGTCGCTGCGGCGCATCACGGCGGTTTCGGTCAATTCGAACTCCAGCCATTGCGCTTCCACGCCGCGCTCGGCAATCAGGCGGCTGAGAGTGGACAGCAACTGACTGTCCTGGAACTGGCGAAACGACAGGTTGACCGCCATGTGCAGCGGCGGCAGGCCGCGTTCACGCAGGTCTTGCATGTCGCGCAGGGCTCGGGAGATCACCCAGTAGCCCAATGGCACGATCAGACCACTCTGTTCGGCCAGCGGCACGAATTCGCTAGGCGGCAACAAGCCGCGCTCACCGTGGCGCCAGCGCACCAGAGCTTCGAGGCCAACGATATGACCGTCGTCCAGGTCCAGTCGCGGCTGGTAATGCAGCTCCAACTCATCGCGACGCAAGGCCCGGCGCAGTTCACTTTCCAGGTCGGCCAGGCTGCGCGCGTTGCGGTTGATGCGTTCATTGAAGATATGAAAGGTACAGCCCTGGGTGCTTTTAGCCTGCTGCATGGCGATATGGGCATGCCACATCAACGGGTCGGCGCCAGCGCGGGCTCGAGCATGGGCCATGCCCAGGCTGCAACCGATCAACAGGCTTTCGCCATCCACCCAATAGGGTTCGGCCATCACTTCGGTGATGCGCTCGGCCATCCATTCGGCGCGCTGGGGCGCCCGGCGGGTATCGATCAACAAGGCAAACTCATCGCTGCCCAGGCGCGCCAGTTGGTCCCCGGCTTCGAGCTGGCTCTTGAGCCGCGACACCACTTGCAGGATCAAACGGTCGCCCGCCTGATGGCCGAGGGCATCGTTGGCATGACGAAAATTGTCCAGGTCCAGATGACCGAGGGCCAGGCCACGGCCTTCGTTTTCTGCCAGCCGGGCGGCCAGCAAGGTCTGGAAGCCCTGACGGTTGGCAATACCGGTGAGCGGGTCTTGCTCGGCCAGGCGCTGCAAGGTGTTTTCCAGCACGCCGCGCTCGCGCACATGGCGCAGGCAGCGGCGCAATGTGTCGGCGTCCAATGCATCCAACACCAACCAATCGCTGACACCCAGCGGCGACACCAGTGGCTCCTGCTCCAGCAGCAATACACACGGCAGGCTGCACCGGCCGGGGCCGGGCTGCAGGCTGGGCGTGGTCAATAACACAGCACCCTGGTCGTCATCGAACAGGCGGCTTACCGAGTCCCAGTTGGGCGCACTGATCAGCACAGCCCCTTCGCCCATCGGCGCCAGGCACTCGCGCAACAACGCTGCCCACTCGGGCTCATCGGCCAGCAGCAGCAAACGCAAGGGTTCGACAGGCGTAGACACGCTAACTCCCTAGACTCTGCAAAATTTCATTAGCGGTGCCATTATGACGTGCGGCCTGACAATGACAAAGAATGACAAATGATAGGTGTTATCAAACACGTAGACTGTAAATATTAGTCTCGAATAATCCTTAACATCCTGCGGCAAAGTAGCAAAACCGGCAAATTTAGATCGAGTGGTACGTCACACCGTCGTTCTATGGCAGCAGAATCTTTCCAGCCTGTTAAAATGCCCGCCCTTTTGAACAACGACCCCTGAACTTCCGTATGTCCCGACTCAATCCCCGGCAGCAAGAAGCCGTGAACTACGTCGGCGGCCCTCTATTGGTGCTCGCCGGTGCAGGCTCCGGCAAGACCAGCGTGATCACGCGCAAGATCGCGCACTTGATCCAGAACTGCGGCATCCGCGCCCAGTACATCGTCGCCATGACCTTCACCAACAAGGCGGCGCGGGAAATGAAAGAGCGGGTCGGCACCCTGCTCAAGGGTGGCGAAGGCCGTGGCCTCACCGTGTGCACCTTCCACAACCTGGGCCTGAACATCATCCGCAAGGAGCATGTGCGACTGGGCTACAAGCCGGGCTTCTCGATCTTTGACGAGACCGACGTCAAGGCCCTGATGACCGACATCATGCAGAAGGAATACGCGGGCGACGACGGCGTCGACGAAATCAAGAACATGATCGGCTCGTGGAAAAACGACCTGATCCTGCCCGCCGAAGCCCTGGAAGCTGCACGCAACCCCAAGGAGCAGACCGCCGCCATCGTCTACACCCACTACCAGCGCACGCTCAAGGCGTTCAACGCCGTGGACTTCGACGACCTGATCCTGCTGCCAGTCAAGCTGTTCCAAGAGCACAAGGACATCCTGGAGAAGTGGCAGAACAAGGTGCGCTACCTGCTGGTGGACGAATACCAGGACACCAACGCCAGCCAATACCTGCTGGTGAAGTTGCTGATCGGCACGCGCAACCAGTTCACCGTGGTGGGCGACGACGACCAGTCGATCTACGCCTGGCGCGGCGCCCGCCCGGAAAACCTGATGCTGCTCAAGGAAGACTACCCCTCCTTGAAAGTGGTGATGCTGGAGCAGAACTATCGCTCCACCAGCCGCATCCTGCGTTGCGCCAACGTGCTGATCTCCAACAACCCCCACGAGTTTGAAAAACAACTGTGGAGCGAGATGGGCCATGGCGACGAGATCCGTGTGATCCGCTGCCGCAACGAAGACGCCGAAGCCGAGCGCGTCGCCGTGGAAATCCTCAGCCTGCACTTGCGCACCGACCGGCCCTACAGCGACTTTGCGATCCTGTATCGCGGCAACTACCAGGCCAAGCTGATCGAGCTGAAACTGCAGCATCATCAGGTGCCGTATCGCCTGTCGGGCGGCAACAGCTTTTTCGGACGCCAGGAAGTCAAAGACCTGATGGCCTACTTCCGGCTGATCGTGAACCCGGACGATGACAACGCCTTCCTGCGCGTGATCAACGTGCCACGCCGGGAAATCGGCTCCACCACCCTGGAAAAGCTCGGCAACTACGCCACCGAACGCAAGATCTCGATGTACGCCGCCACCGACGAAATCGGCCTGGGCGAACACCTGGACACGCGCTTCACTGATCGCCTGTCACGCTTCAAGCGCTTCATGGACAAGGTCCGCGAGCAGTGCGCCGGCGAAGACCCGATCAGCGCCCTGCGCAGCATGGTCATGGACATCGACTATGAAAACTGGCTGCGCACCAACAGTTCCAGCGACAAGGCCGCCGATTACCGCATGGGCAACGTCTGGTTCCTGATCGAGGCGTTGAAGAACACCCTGGAAAAAGACGAAGACGGCGAGATGACCGTCGAGGACGCCATCGGCAAGCTGGTGTTGCGCGACATGCTCGAGCGCCAGCAAGAAGAGGAAGACGGTGCCGAAGGCGTGCAGATGATGACCTTGCATGCGTCCAAGGGCCTGGAATTTCCCTACGTGTTCATCATGGGCATGGAAGAGGAAATCCTCCCGCACCGCTCCAGCATCGAAGCCGACACCATCGAAGAAGAACGCCGCCTGGCCTACGTGGGCATTACCCGCGCACGTCAGACCCTAGCCTTCACCTTTGCCGCCAAGCGCAAGCAATACGGTGAAATCATCGATTGTGCCCCCAGCCGGTTCCTGGATGAACTGCCGCCGGACGACCTGGCCTGGGAAGGTAATGACGACACTCCCACCGAGGTGAAGGCCGTTCGCGGCAACACCGCCTTGGCGGATATACGCGCGATGTTAAAGCGCTAGAATCGACTACTTTTTAATCTACTTTCGGCACACAACGCGCCATTAGAGGAAGCTTTCCGTGGAAGCACTGCACAAGAAAATTCGCGAAGAAGGCATCGTGCTTTCCGATCAGGTCCTCAAGGTTGACGCCTTTCTGAACCACCAGATCGACCCGGCACTGATGAAACTGATCGGCGACGAGTTCGCCGCACTGTTCAAGGATTCGGGCATCACCAAGATCGTCACCATCGAAGCGTCGGGCATTGCCCCGGCGATCATGACCGGGCTGAACCTGGGTGTGCCGGTGATCTTCGCCCGCAAGCAGCAATCCTTGACGCTCACGGAAAACCTGCTGTCGGCCACGGTGTATTCCTTCACCAAGAAAACCGAAAGCACCGTGGCGATCTCCCCGCGGCACCTGACCAGCAGCGACCGCGTGTTGGTGATCGATGACTTTTTGGCCAACGGCAAGGCGTCCCAGGCGCTGATCTCGATCATCAAGCAGGCCGGCGCGACCGTAGCCGGCTTGGGCATTGTGATCGAGAAGTCGTTCCAGGGTGGGCGTGCAGAACTGGATGCCCAAGGTTATCGGGTTGAGTCGCTGGCGCGGGTGAAGTCGCTGGCCGGTGGTGTCGTGACCTTTATCGAGTAATCACTGTGTGGGAGCTGGCTTGCCTGCGATAGCGGTGTGTCAGTCGACAGAGATGTCGGCTGACAGGCCCTCATCGCAGGCAAGCCAGCTCCCACATTAGGTTTTGCGTTGCGCTGTCAGTGGGCGGTTGCCTGCAGTCCGGCCAGCAGCAAGCGTTGATACAGGTCTTCCTTGATGCCCTCCGGCTTATCCAAGCGCATCCGCTTCAAATGCTCGGGAAACGCCTCCGGCTCCGGCGCGTCGAGTGCCGCTTTGCCCAACTCCAGAATTTCCGTGAGCTTGAATTTGCTCTTGAGCCAGTTCAGCGCCCGCAACAAGTCCCGCTCCTCATCCGTGAAGTCACTGCCCAGGGGGTATTCGGGGAACAAGCGACGGTGCCTGGCCTGAATCGCCTGAAGCCGCTGCGGCGTGTTGTCGGCAAAACGCGGATCCAACTGGAAATCCTTGGGCAGTTTGCCGGCCTTTTGCGCCTGCTCAATCAAGTCGTGCTGGAACCTTGAGTCAGTGATGTTCAGCAACGCTTCGATCACCTTGGCATCCGTCTGACCGCGCAAGTCGGCAATACCGTATTCGGTAATGACGATATCCCGCAGGTGCCGGGGAATGGTGCAGTGGCCGTACTCCCAGACGATATTGGAACTGACCTCACCCGCCGACTCACGCCAGCTGCGCAAAATCAGGATTGAGCGTGCACCTTCCAGCGCATGCCCCTGGGCCACAAAATTGTATTGCCCGCCCACACCACTGAGCACGCGACCGTCTTCCAACTGATCAGCCACGCCAGCACCGAGCAAGGTGACCATGATGGCGCTGTTGATAAACCGCGCATCCAGGCGCTGCAGGCGCTTGAGTTCTTCCTGCCCGTACAGCTCGTTGATATAGCTGATGCGGGTCATGTTGAATGCCTGGCGCTTGGCGTGGGTCATTTCCTGCAGACGCTGGTAAAAGCTGCGCGGCCCCAGGAAAAAACCGCCATGGATCGACACGCCATCGGGCTGCGCCGCGTCGTCCAGGGTGCCCGCGTTGGCCTGCATCTGGGTCGCCACATCCGGGTAGACCTTGCGCCGCACGATCCCGGCATCGGCCAATACCAGCAGGCCGTTGACGAACATCTCGCTGCAACCGTAAAGGCCACGGGCAAACGGCTCAACGCCGCCTTCGCGGCTGATCAACGGCGCCCACTGGTACACATCCAAGTCGGTGAGCAACAGGCGATAGGCTTCGTTGTCGGCCTGGCGCGCCAGCAAGGCAGCCGTCAGTGCATCGCCCATGGAGCCGATGCCAATTTGCAACGTACCGCCATCACGCACCAGGGTGCTGGCATGCAGGCCGATAAAATGATCCTGAAAGCCCACCGGCATGTTCGGAGTGGAGAACAGCGTGGTGCTGTCTTTTTCATCCAGCAGGTAGTCGAACTCATCCATGCCCAACTCGGCATCGCCAGGCATGTAGGGCAAATCGCTATGGACCTGGCCAACGACCAGGATGGTCTCCCCGGCCGCGCGGCGCTTGGCGATCATGGGCATCAGGTCGAGGGTGATATCCGGGTTGCAGCTCAGGCTCAGGCGGTCGGGATGCTCGCTGCTACTGGCAACCAATTGCGCCACCAGGTTCAGGCCGGCGGCATTGATGTCGCGGGCCGCATGGCTGTAGTTGCTGCTGACGTAATCCTGTTGCGCCGCGGCGCTGTGGAGCAAGCTGCCGGGCTGCATGAAGAATTGCTGCACACGGATATTCTTCGGCAGGCTGCCCTTGTGCAGGTCCGCGAGGAAATCCAGCTCGGGGTAGTCACCAAACACCCGCTCGATGAAGGGTTCAAGAAAGCGTTTCTGTAGACCGTCACCCTGCGTAGGCCGTCCCAGGCTCAGGGCGGTATAAAGCGTCAGCGCCCGTTCGGGCAACTGCGCGATACGCCGGTACAGCGCGTTGACAAACAGGTTGGGCTTGCCCAGCCCCAGCGGCATGCCCATATGGATATGCGCCGGCAGGCGCTCCAGTACGTCGTCAACTGCTTGCTCGATTGAACACAACTGCACCATCCGACTGCTCCCGAACATTCCATGAATTAGGGGTTGGACCGAGCTTGCCGGGTCTTTGCTGCAATGAACAGCCTGAATACCAAATCGCGGGCACAAAAAAGCCGCTGGTAAGCGGCATTTTTGACGAAGATCGGCCGATTACAGCCCGGACATCTTCTTGATCGCACCCTTGAGGTCGTCATCCGAACAATCAGCGCAGGTGCCTTTGGGCGGCATGGCGTTGATACCGGTGATGGCCTTGGCCAGGATGCCATCGAGGCCACCTTGATGGTCGGCGCGTTCTTTCCATGCGGCGGTGTCGCCAATTTTTGGCGCACCCAAAAGGCCGCTGCCGTGGCACGCATTACAGTGCTTGGCGATGATCTCATCGGGGGTTTTCGCGCCGCCGCCGCCGGCTGCCACGGCAACTTCCATGCCCTTGCATTCCTGGCCCTGGACGCAAACCTGGCCCACAGGCTCCAGGCGCTTGGCAATGTCATCATTGGTCGCAGCTTGAGCGCTGACAGCCCATAGGGCCAGTACGGTTGCTGGTGCAGCCAGCATTTTCATAATTAGGTTCACGCGTTCACCCTCAATGGTGGCTATTCACGCCTGCGGCCACGGTTTCGCAGGCGGCGAAAGTATAACGGTTAGCCCGCCTGGCCGAAACAACCCTATTAAATAAAGGGAGATTCGGCCTCACGGTGTACAGCTGCGGGAACCTCTGCAACGCTGGCAGGGCGCCTCTATTCTTAAAAGTTCGCGGGTGTGGCTGCGCTGATTAGTCGCGCCGGCACGTCGAACGGATTGCGAAAACGATGAGGCCTGGTGCTTTCAAAGTAGTAGCTATCGCCCGCTTCGAGCACAAAAGTTTCAAGACCGACCACCAACTCCAGGCGCCCTTCCACCAGAATTCCGGTTTCTTCGCCTTCATGGGTGAGCATTTCTTCGCCCGTGTCGGCACCCGGAGGGTAGATTTCATTGAGAAATGCGATGGCCCGGCTTGGGCGCGCCCGGCCCACCAGTTTCATGGTGACGGCACCGTCAGAGATGTCGATCAGCTCATTGGCTTTATAGACGATCTGCGTCGGTATTTCCTGGAGCACTTCTTCGGAGAAGAACTCGACCATGGACATGGGGATACCGCCCAACACCTTGCGCAGGGAGCTGATCGAGGGGCTGACGCTGTTTTTCTCGATCATCGAAATGGTGCTGTTGGTGACGCCCGCACGCTTGGCGAGCTCACGCTGGGAAAGACCTTTGAGTTTACGGATGGATTGCAGTCGTTCGCCGACGTCCAATGCAGGAGCCTCCTAGGATTCAGGCTTTGTTGTAATTGAGCGTTATCATGGCGACAGCGTTCAGTATTTACAACACTTGGGCCTAAATCCCGGTGTGCTCGGTTCGTTGCCGGCGGCTAAGCGCCGCTATAGAGCCTTGGCACTCGGCGCAGATTGCAGAAAATCTGATAGGGGATGGTCTCGGCGGCCACGGCAACATCACTGGCGAGGATGTGCTTGCCCCACAACTCTACGGTGGAACCAAGGCCCGCCTGGGGCAAGTCGGTGAGGTCGACACACAACATGTCCATGGACACGCGCCCCAGCAGCCGGCTGCGCTGGCCAGCGACCAGCACCGGGGTACCGGTCGGCGCATGACGTGGGTAACCGTCGGCATAACCCATGGCAACCACACCGATGCGCATCGGCTTGGGCGTGACGAACCTGGCGCCATAGCCCACCGGCTCACCGGCCGGCAACTCGCGCACGCAGATCACTTTGGATTCCAGGGTCATCACCGGCTGCAAGCGCGCGGCGAGGGCCTGGTCTTCGCCAAAGGGCGTTGCGCCGTAAAGCATGATACCGGGGCGCACCCAGTCGCTGGCCACGCTCGGCCAGCCCAATACAGACGGTGAGTTGCGCAGGCTGACCTCAGCCGCCAGCCCCTGGCGCGCCGCCTCAAACACCGTTACTTGTTCGTTGCTGCTGACGCAATCGAGCTCATCGGCGCGGGCAAAATGGCTCATCAATACGATTTTCGCCACTTTGCCACTCGCCAGCAGGCGCTGATACGCTTCTTGGTAATCCTTGGGGTGCAGGCCCACACGGTGCATGCCCGAGTCCAGCTTCAGCCACACTGTCAGCGGCTTGCTCAAACGAGCTTGCTCGATGGCTTCCAACTGCCACAACGAATGCACCACGCACCACAAATCCTGCTCGATGATCAGCGGCAACTCGTCGGCTTCGAAAAAACCTTCCAGCAGCAACACCGGCGCACGAATGCCGGCGGCGCGCAGTTCCAGCGCTTCCTCGATGCACGCCACCGCGAACCCGTCGGCTTGCGCCTCCAGTGCCTGGGCCACGGGCACCGCGCCATGGCCGTAGGCATCGGCCTTGATCACGGCGAGGGCCTTGGCCCCGGTGACTTCTCGGGCCAATTGGTAGTTATGGCGCAGGGCTTGGAGATCGATCAGGGCACGGGCTGGACGCATGGCGGCAGGCTTCTAGGCAGCAAAGTCAATAAAAAACCGGTGCCGACCAACAACGTCGGCACCGGGAGAGGGATCATTGTTAAGGCAGCGCAGCCACGACAGACAGCTCTACCAGAATCTCGGGTTCGCACAGCTTGGCTTGGACCGTGGCGCGGGCCGGGGCGACGCCTTTAGGCAGCCATTTGTCCCATACCGCGTTCATCAAAGCGAAGTCGGCGTCGATGTCCTTCAGGTAGATCGTTACCGACAGCAACCTGGACTTGTCGGTACCGGCAAGGTCCAGCAAGCGCTCGATATTGACCAGGGTTTCACGGGTCTGCTGCTCAATCCCGGCGCTCATGTCGTCGCCAACTTGCCCTGCCAGGTACACGGTACCGCTGTGGACAACGATCTGGCTCATGCGCTCATTGGTGAGCTGGCGCTGGATTGACATGTTGTGCGGACTCCTGGTGGTTGCCATAACGGGAAATATCGAGGCCTGCGGCGCTGATCTGCGGCGTTTTTTTCGCCATCAGGTCGGCCAGCAAGCGACCGGAACCACAAGCCATGGTCCAACCGAGGGTACCGTGGCCCGTGTTCAGGAACAGGTTCTTGAACGGCGTGGCACCCACAATCGGAGTGCCGTCCGGGGTGGTCGGGCGCAGGCCGGTCCAGAAACTGGCTTGGGCCAGATCGCCGCCCTGAGGATAAAGGTCGTTGACGATCATCTCCAGGGTTTCGCGTCGCCGCGGGTTCAGCGACAGGTCAAAACCGGCTATTTCAGCCATGCCACCGACGCGAATGCGGTTGTCGAAACGGGTGATCGCGACTTTGTAGGTCTCATCGAGAACGGTCGAGGTCGGCGCCATTGCCGGGTTGGTGATCGGCACAGTCAGCGAATAACCCTTGAGCGGGTACACCGGCGCCTTGATCCCCAATGGCTTGAGCAACTTGGGCGAGTAACTGCCGAGGGCCAGTACATAGCGGTCGGCAGTTTCCAGCTTGCCGTCGATCAGCACACCGTTGATGCGGTCGCCTGCGTAGTCCAGGCGCTGGATGTCTTGTTCGAAGCGGAATTCCACGCCCAATTGTTTGCACATTTCGACCAGGCGCGTGGTGAACATCTGGCAATCGCCCGTCTGGTCGTTGGGCAGGCGCAAGGCACCCGCGAGGATATCGGTGACGCTGGCCAGGGCCGGTTCAACCCGGGCAATGCCGGCTCGGTCGAGCAATTCGAATGGCACGCCGGACTCTTTCAGCACGGCGATGTCCTTGGCGGCGCCATCGAGCTGGGCCTGGGTGCGGAACAGTTGGGTAGTCCCGAGGCTGCGCCCTTCGTAGGCAATGCCGGTCTCGGCGCGCAATTCGTCGAGGCAGTCGCGGCTGTACTCGGACAGGCGCACCATGCGTTCCTTGTTCACCGCGTAGCGGCTGGCCGTGCAGTTGCGCAGCATCTGTGCCATCCACAGGTATTGGTCGATATCGGCAGTGGCCTTGATCGCCAGCGGCGCGTGGCGCTGAAGCAGCCATTTGATGGCCTTGAGCGGCACACCCGGCGCGGCCCATGGCGAGGCGTAGCCAGGGGACACCTGACCGGCGTTGGCGAAACTGGTTTCCATGGCAGCGGCAGGCTGACGATCAACCACCACAACGTCGAAGCCGGCCCGCGCCAAATAGTAGGCACTGGTCACCCCAATGACGCCGCTACCCAAGACCAGAACGCGCATTTTTATATCCTCATCGCGGGCTCAGCCGCTGACGTGTGTTATTCGAGCAATGATGGGCGCAGTGTAAAAAACAATCGGCAGTGCATTTCACTATATAAATGCCTATATTTGGCGACAATTCTTGGCAAAAACCCTTTTGACAGAGGCGTATCCCCTATGCGTACCAACACCCAGACCAAGCGGGAGCTGGACAAGATCGACCGCAATATCCTGCGCATCCTGCAAACCGACGGGCGCATCTCGTTCACGGAGCTGGGGGAAAAGGTCGGGCTGTCCACCACACCCTGCACCGAGCGCGTGCGGCGCCTGGAGCGCGAAGGGATCATCATGGGCTACAACGCACGGCTCAATCCCCAGCATTTGAAGGGAAGTTTGCTGGTATTTGTCGAGATCAGCCTGGATTACAAGTCGGGTGACACCTTTGAAGAATTTCGCCGAGCCGTGCTGAAACTGCCTCACGTGCTGGAGTGCCATCTGGTGTCGGGTGATTTCGACTACCTGGTGAAAGCGCGAATCTCGGAGATGGCTTCGTACCGCAAATTGCTGGGCGATATCCTGCTCAAACTCCCCCATGTGCGGGAATCCAAGAGCTATATCGTGATGGAAGAGGTGAAAGAGAGCCTGAACCTGCCGATCCCTGACTGACCCACTGACACAACACGGTCAAATGTGGGAGCAGGCAAGCCAGCTCCCACAGTTTTAACCGAGTACATCCGCTAGACCAGCACCTGCCGGGTACTCGCCATGTACTCATGAATCTGCTTCTCCACCCGCGGATGAATCAGCTCCACTGGCCGGCGGCCATTAGGGCACGGCAAGGTCTTGGTGGTGCCGAACAGGCGACAGATCAGCGGCCGCTCGTCATACACGGTGCAACCCTTGGGCCCCAGGTGCACGCAGTTCAGCTCGTCCATCGCCGCCTCTTGCTCGGCAGCGGTCTTGCGCGGCAGACGCGACATTTCCTCGGGCGAGGTGGTCACCGGCCCACAGCAGTCGTGGCAACCGGGGACGCACTCGAACGAAGGAATCTGGCGACGCAGCGCGCTGATTTTCTGACTGTTGCAACTCATCGAAACCCATACCGAACGGCGAATAGACGTGGATTCTGACGCAAAACGCCCCGCGCAGACAGCGTCGTGCGACCACTGTATCCTGCGTCAAATTTTCCAGACAGGGAGGTTCCCCATGACCGCCAGCGCCCGGCACACCGCTTCCTACTACGCCGCCAGCAGCGTGCCGCAACCGGATTACCCGACGCTGACGGGTGAGGTGAACGCCGATGTCTGTGTGATCGGCGGGGGTTTCTCCGGGCTCAACACCGCCCTGGAATTGGCCGAGCGCGGCTTTCACGTGGTGTTGCTGGAGGCGCGCAAGATCGGCTGGGGCGCCAGCGGACGCAATGGCGGCCAGTTGATTCGCGGTGTCGGCCACGGGCTGGATCAGTTCACCCAGGTGATCGGCAGCGACGGCGTGCGCCAGATGAAGCTGATGGGCCTGGAAGCCGTGGAGATCGTGCGCGAGCGTGTGGAGCGCTTCCAGATCCCCTGTGACCTGACCTGGGGCTACTGCGACCTGGCCAACAAACCCCGCGACCTACAGGGCCTGGCCGAGGATGCCGAAGAGCTGCGCAGCCTGGGTTACCGCCACGAAGTGCGCCTGTTGCAAGCCAGCGAGATGGGCACGGTAATCGGCTCTGATCGCTATGTAGGCGGCATGATCGACATGGGTTCCGGCCATCTGCACCCGCTGAACCTGGCACTGGGTGAGGCTGCCGTTGCCCAGCAGCTGGGCGCGGCGCTGTACGAGCAATCCCAAGTGACCCGTATCGACTATGGCCCTGAGGTCAAGGTGCATACCGCCCAAGGCACTGTGCGCGCCAAGACCCTGGTACTGGCCTGCAACGCCTACCTGAACGGGCTCAACCCGAAACTGAGCGGCAAGGTGTTGCCCGCCGGCAGCTACATCATTGCCACCGAGCCCTTGAGCGAAGCGCAAGCCACCCGCCTGTTACCGCAGAACATGGCCGTGTGTGACCAGCGCGTGACGGTGGACTACTTCCGCCTGTCCGCCGACCGCCGCCTGTTGTTCGGCGGCGCCTGCCACTACTCCGGTCGAGACCCCAAGGACATCGGCGCCTACATGCGGCCGAAGATGCTGCAGGTATTCCCCCAATTGGCAGACGTGAAAATCGACTACCAATGGGGCGGCATGATCGGCATCGGCGCCAACCGCCTGCCGCAGATTGGCCGCCTGGCCGATCAACCCAACGTGTATTACGCCCAGGCTTATGCCGGCCACGGCCTCAACGCCACGCACCTGGCGGGCAAGCTGCTGGCCGAGGCCATCAGCGGCCAGCAACAGGGGCGTTTCGATCTGTTCGCTCAGGTGCCACACATCACCTTCCCCGGCGGTAAACACCTGCGTTCGCCGCTGCTGGCACTGGGGATGCTCTGGCACCGCCTCAAAGAACTGCTCTGATCAATCGCGCCAGAAGGGTTTCAAACCCTCACGGCGCGCCTGCTCGGCGGTCAGCCCGATGTCGCGTAACTGCTCGCGGCTCAGGTCCAGCAGGGCCTTGCGCGTATGGCGACGGCGCCAGAACAGACTCCAGCGGCCAGGCGCCGAGGCAGTGATCACCTGCTCCTGCGCCACGTCCAGTTCCTGACTGCGTAACGCCAGCCGTACATCGCTCATGCCGCTCATTTGACTGCCCCTCATTGGCCTGTTGTCTTGAGTGATCAGCATGCGCGGGCGGCCAGAACCATTACAGATTCAGCCAACTTTTAATAAATACATACAGATGCTGCCTCTGCGTGGCTGAATCCTGTATTTTCCCCCTATCTGTACTGGTCCCTCGGGAGCGACCACCATGACCCTTTACGTCAACCTCGCCGAATTGCTCGGCACCCGTATTGAACAGGGCTTCTATCGTCCGGGCGATCGACTGCCCTCGGTGCGGGCCTTGAGTGTGGAACATGGGGTGAGCCTGAGCACCGTGCAGCAGGCGTATCGGTTGCTCGAAGACAACGGCCTGGCGATGCCCAAGCCCAAATCGGGCTATTTTGTTCCGGTGGGCCGTGAACTGCCGGCACTGCCCGAGATAGGCCGCCCGGCCCAACGACCAGTGGAAATCTCCCAATGGGACCTGGTGCTGGAACTGATTCGTGCGGTGCCGCGCAAAGACGTCATACAGATGGGCCGAGGCATGCCGGATGTATTGTCGCCTACCTTGAAGCCGCTGCTGCGTAGCCTCGCCCGTGTCAGCCGGCGCCAAGACCTGCCGGGGCTGTATTACGACAATATCCTCGGCTGTATGGAACTGCGTGAGCAAATCGCCCGGCTGTCATTGGACTCCGGCTGCCAACTGAGCGCCGAAGACATCGTGATCACCACCGGTTGCCACGAAGCCCTCTCCGCCAGCATTCACGCGATTTGTGAGCCCGGCGATATCGTCGCGGTGGATTCGCCCAGCTTCCACGGCGCCATGCAGACCCTCAAGGGCCTGGGCATGAAAGCCCTGGAAATCCCCACCGACCCGCTCACCGGCATCAGCCTGGAGGCCTTGGAACTGGCGCTGGAACAGTGGCCGATCAAAGTCATCCAGCTCACCCCAAACTGCAACAACCCCTTGGGCTACATCATGCCGGAAGCCCGTAAACGCGCCTTGCTGACCCTGGCCCAGCGCTTTGACGTGGCGATTATCGAAGACGATGTGTATGGCGAGCTGGCCTACAGCTACCCACGCCCGCGCACCATCAAATCCTTCGATGAAGACGGCCGTGTGCTGCTGTGCAGCTCGTTCTCCAAAACCCTGGCGCCCGGCCTGCGCATTGGTTGGGTCGCACCGGGACGCTATCTGGAGCGGGTGCTGCACATGAAATACATCAGCACAGGTTCTACGGCCACACAGCCGCAGATTGCCATTGCCGAATTCCTCAAAGGCGGTCATTTCGAACCTCATTTACGTAGGATGCGCACCCAATACCAGCGTAATCGCGACTTGATGCTTGATTGGGTCAGCCGTTATTTTCCCGCTGGCACGCGCGCCAGCCGGCCCCAAGGCAGCTTCATGCTATGGATTGAGCTGCCGGAGGGCTTCGACACCTTGAAGCTCAACCGCGTGCTGGTGGAACAAGGTGTACAGGTGGCGGTAGGCAGCATCTTCTCCGCCTCCGGCAAGTACCGTAACTGCTTGCGCATGAACTACGCTGCCAAGCCAACGCCGCAGATTGAAGAGGCCGTGCGCAAGGTAGGTGCTGCCGCTGGCAAGATGCTGCAAGAGACGGCGGACTGACCTTTCCCGAGCAATTGCCGTCATATGCCACAACCGCCCTGACCTGGAAGCAGTTTCCTTGATGATTCGACGGCTTTTACCGTTTTGCCTGCTGGGCGCCCTGGCCCTGGGCGGCTGCGCCACGGTCGACACCCCGCGCATCCCCAGCGATGCCCTGCCCGCGAAAGACTCCTCGTTCGGTCGCTCGATCCAGGCCCAGGCCGCCCCCTACCAAGGACGCTCGGGCTTCCGCTTGCTGCCCAACAGCAGTGAGGCTTTCATGGCTCGCGCCGAGTTGATTCGCAACGCCCAGACCAGCCTCGACTTGCAGTACTACATCGTGCACGACGGCATCAGCACCCGCATGCTTGTGGACGAACTGCTCAAGGCTGCCGATCGCGGGGTGCGCGTGCGGATTCTGCTGGACGACACCACCAGCGATGGCCTCGACCAGATCATCGCCACCCTCGCCGCCCATCCCAAGGTGCAGATACGCCTGTTCAACCCGCTGCATCTGGGCCGTAGCACCGGCGTCACGCGCGCCATGGGCCGTGTATTCAACCTGTCACTGCAACACCGGCGCATGCATAACAAGCTGTGGCTGGCCGATAACAGCGTGGCCATCGTTGGCGGGCGCAATCTGGGCGACGAGTATTTCGACGCTGAACCGAACCTGAATTTCACCGATATCGACATGCTCAGCGTCGGGCCGGTGGCCGAGCAATTGGGTCACAGCTTCGACCAGTACTGGAACAGCGCCTTGAGCAAGCCTATCGATGACTTCGTCTCGAACAAACCCTCCAAGGTCGACCTCGCCGTCGCCCGCGGGCGCCTTGAAGCCTCCCTGGCTCAGTCCCGTCAGCAGAGCCACGCGCTGTATAACCGCCTGCGCACTTACCAGACCCAGCCCCGCATGGACATCTGGCGCCGCGAGTTGATCTGGGCCTGGAACCAGGCGCTGTGGGACGCGCCGAGCAAGGTACTGGCCAAGGCCGACCCCGACCCCCGACTGCTGCTGACCACTCAGCTGGCGCCAGAGCTGGCGGGTGTCAGCCATGAGCTGATCATGATTTCGGCTTACTTCGTACCGGGCCAACCTGGGCTGGTCTACCTCACAAGGCGTGCCGATGCGGGTGTTTCGGTGCGCCTGCTGACCAACGCCCTCGAAGCCACCGACGTACCGGCCGTGCACGGCGGTTATGCGCCGTATCGCAAGGCGCTGCTGGAGCACGGGGTAAAGCTCTATGAGCTGCGCCGGCAACCGGGCGACCCCAGCGCAAGCAGCGGCCCGCACCTGTTTCGGCATGGCAGCTTGCGCGGCTCGGACTCCAGCCTGCACAGCAAGGCCATGATCTTCGACCGAGAAAAGTCGTTTATCGGCTCGTTCAATTTCGACCCGCGCTCAGTGTTGTGGAATACCGAAGTCGGCGTACTGGTGGACAGCCCAGAGCTGGCCGAACACGTGCGCAACCTGGCGCTGGAAGGTATGGCGCCGGCGTTGAGCTATGAGGCCAAACTGCAGGACGGCCAAGTGGTGTGGGAGACAGAAGACAACGGCCAGATGCACACCCTGACCCGCGAACCGGGCAGTTGGTGGAGACGGTTCAATGCCTGGTTCGCCACACGCGTTGGCCTGGAACGCATGCTCTAAAAAACACTGCACATCACCTGTGGGAGCCGGGCTTGCCCGCGATAGCGGTGTGCCAGGTAACACATAAGCGACGGGCAACCCGTTATCGCAGGCAAGCCAGCTCCCACAATTGATTGCATTTCGAGGTCAGGCCGGCTGCGTAGCGCCGAAAGCCCCCTGGCGCAGCAACAGCACCACCAACCCCAGCGCCCCGGCCGCCATCAACAGCGCCAGCGCATGCCCGCTGATCCACTGGCTGCCCGCCCCCGCCACCAACGGCCCGATCAGACAGCCAATACCCCACAGCTGCGCCACGTGAGCGTTGGCACGCACCAACGCATCGTCGCGGTAGCGCTCGCCAATCAAAATCAGCGACAAGGTGAACAACCCACCGGCACTGGCACCGAACAGCACCCACACCGGCCAGATCAGCAACGTGTGCATCAATAACGGCACCGCCAGGCTCGACGCCAGCAACAGCAGTGCACAGGCCAGAAACAGGGTACGTCGCGGCAGATAGTCGGCCAGCGCGCCAATGGGCAATTGCAGCAACGCATCGCCCACCACCACCGTGCTGACCATCGCCAAGGCGATCTCGGCAGTAAAACCCTGTTGCAGGCAGTACACCGGCAACAGCGTCAGGATCATCGCTTCGAACGCAGCAAACAACGCCACGGCCCAGGCAATCGCCGGCAGGCCCAGGCAAAAGCGCCACAGGTCGCCAAATGTCACGCTGAACGAATCCGCCGTCGGCGCCCCGGTACGTCCCAGCAACAGCAGCGGCGCCACCACCAAAAGGCCCGCGCCGACCCAGAAGCCGTAGTCATGGTCGGTGCCAATCAGGCCCAACAGCAACGGCCCCGACAGTTGGCTCAAGGCATAACTGCAGCCGTAGAGCGCCACCAGGCGGCCACGCCACTGCTCGACCACCAATTGGTTGATCCAGCTTTCACCCAGGATAAATACGATGGTCAGGATCACCCCGATCATCAGCCTGAGCACCAACCACACCGGGTAGCTGGGCAGGATCGCCAGCAAGCCGATGGACACCGCACCGGCCCACAGGCACAGGCGCATCAGGTTGGCAGTGCCGAGCCAGGACGCCATACGGCTGGAGACCTTGGCCCCCAGCAGCACGCCGAATGCCGGCATCGCCGCCATCACGCCAATGGCGAAACTGCCATAACCCCAGCCTTCAAGACGCAGGGATACCAACGGCATGCTGACACCCAGGGCCAGGCCAACGCTGAGTACCGACGCCAGCACGGCGAAATAAGTCGCCCAACGCATTGCCACGCTCCTGTGGATAATTCTGGTTCGCAAAACGAACTGTAGAAGCGAGCTTATGTGGGAGCCGGCTTGCCTGCGATACAGCCTCGGTGTGTCAGCCACACCTCAGTGATGCTATCGCAGGCAAGCCAGCTCCCACACAGGCTCGCTCCTACAGGGGGGATCAGCCGTGTTGCTTAGAGCTTGATCCAGGTCGCCTTCAGCTCGGTGTACTTGTCGAATGCATGCAGCGACTTGTCGCGGCCATTACCCGACTGCTTGAAACCACCGAACGGTGCAGTCATGTCGCCGCCGTCGTACTGGTTAACCCACACGCTGCCGGCGCGCAGAGCCTTGGCCGTCAGGTGTGCCTTGGAGATATCCGCCGTCCACACCGCCGCAGCCAGGCCGTATTGGGTGTCGTTGGCGATCGCGATGGCTTCTTCGGCGCTGTCGAAAGTGATCACCGACAGGACCGGGCCAAAGATCTCTTCCTGGGCGATCTTCATGGCATTGGTCACGCCGTCGAAAATCGTCGGCTCGACGTAGGTGCCGCCGGACTCTTCCAAGGTGCGCTTGCCACCCGCGACCAGCTTGGCGCCATCGGCGTGGCCAGCTTCAATGTACGAAAGCACGGTGTTCATCTGCTGCGTATCCACCAATGCACCCACAGTGGTGGCTGGGTCCAGTGGGTTGCCGGGTTTCCAGCCCTTGAGGGCCTCGATCACCAGCGGCAGGAAGGTGTCCTTGATCGAGCGCTCGACCAGCAGGCGCGAGCCGGCGGTGCAGACTTCGCCCTGGTTGAAGGCAATCGCACTGGCGGCAGATTCGGCCGCCGCTTGCAGATTCGGCGCGTCGGCAAACACGATGTTCGGGCTCTTGCCGCCAGCCTCCAGCCAGACACGCTTCATGTTCGATTCGCCGGAGCGGATCAACAGTTGCTTGGCGATCTTGGTCGAGCCCGTGAACACCAGGGTATCGACGTCCATATGCACCGCCAGAGCATTACCTACCGTGTGGCCATAGCCAGGCAGCACGTTGAACACGCCTTTTGGAATACCAGCCTCAACGGCCAACGCGGCGATGCGGATGGCGGTGAGCGGGGACTTTTCGGACGGCTTCAGGATGACAGAGTTGCCGGTGGACAGCGCCGGGCCGAGTTTCCAGCAGGCCATCATCAACGGGAAGTTCCACGGCACGATGGCGCCAACGACACCGACGGGCTCGCGGGTCACCAGGCCCAGTTGATCGTGGGGCGTGGCGGCGACTTCGTCGTAGATCTTGTCGATCGCCTCGCCGCTCCAGCTCAGGGCTTGCGCCGCGCCGGGGACGTCGATGTTCAGGGAATCGCTGATGGGTTTGCCCATGTCCAGGGTTTCGAGCAGCGCCAGCTCTTCGGCGTTAGCCTTGAGCAGCGCGGCGAAACGGATCATGACGGACTTGCGCTTGGCCGGCGCCAGGCGCGACCACACACCGGAATTGAAGGTGGCACGCGCATTTTCCACGGCGCGCTGGGCGTCGCTGGCATCACAGCTGGCGACAGTGGCCAGCAAGCGCCCATCCACGGGGCTGATGCATTCGAAGGTGTCACCGGAAACGGCGGCGGTGTATTCGCCATTGATATAGGCGCGGCCTTCGATTTTCAGAGCCTTGGCGCGTTGTTCCCAGTCGGCACGGGTCAGGGTGGTCATGCGAGTGTCCTCCTCTTATTGAATACAAGGGCCTGGGAGGTTTATCCCGGCGCCATCACGAATGCTTGCCCGGCCAGCCTGCTGTTCGGCTCAAGGCAGCTGCCACCCTAAACCAGCGGCTGGGGATGTTTCAATATATTTGACAGAACGGCGGCAAACGCCCTTGCGATGTTCATTTTAATAAACATAGACTTTGGGCTCTCCAACTGCAGGCCAGACGGGAAATGCACATGAGCATCCAGGACATCGTCGATTTCAGCCAAGCCAACACCGCCCCCGAACGCTACCGCCCTGCCGCCGAGAAAATCCTCAAGGGCGATCCCGAGCAGACACTCTACAACCACTACAACAGCCCATGCGGCCAGATGAACGCTGGCGTCTGGGAAGGTGACGTGGGCCAGTGGAAGGTCAATTACACCGAGCATGAGTACTGCGAGATCGTGCAAGGCGTGTCGGTGTTGCGCGATGCCGAGGGGAATGCCAAGACCCTGCGCGCCGGCGACCGCTTTGTGATCCCTGCCGGTTTCAGCGGTACCTGGGAAGTGCTGGAAGCGTGCCGCAAGATCTACGTGGTGTTTGAAGAGAAAGCCTGATCACCAAACCCCAGGCAAAAAAAAACCCGCATCGTGAGATACGGGCTTTTTTTCACAAGGAAGAAAATCAATTACTTGATTTTGCCTTCTTTGTAGATCACGTGCTTGCGAACGCGCGGGTCGAACATTTTCTTTTCGAGCTTGTCCGGGGTAGTACGCTTGTTCTTGTCGGTAGTGTAGAAGTGACCAGTACCGGCGCTAGAGATCATTCGAATCAATTCACGCATGATAGAGCTCCTTAGATCTTGCCAGCGGCGCGGATTTCGGCCAGCACGACAGTGATGCCACGCTTGTCGATAATACGCATGCCTTTAGCAGATACACGCAGGCGAACAAAACGTTTCTCTTCTTCAACCCAGAAGCGGTGATGCTGCAGGTTCGGCAGGAAACGACGACGGGTTTTGTTATTTGCGTGGGAAATGTTATTCCCAGTCACCGGACCCTTACCGGTAACTTGACAGACTCTCGACATGCCTCAGCCCTCTAAAACCACATGCCCAACCCGGCATGGGTTGGCCGCTTAATCTCTCAGTCATTTGGCGCCAGGCGCCGCGTTTCTTTAGGGTCTTACCGGCTACACCTACAGTGAAGGAACCGGGCCCCTAGAAAAGAGCGCTGCTTTATACCAGAAAGACCCCAGTGCAACAACAACCTGTGTACTTTTAGCAGCGTAAATCTTGGCCACAAGTGCCTGAACCGCTGCCAGGAGGGGCCGCTGTAACAGCCGACCGCTCGTCGCACAGAATGATTTACAACGCCTGCGGTCACAGGGAAGTGCACGGCGAAACACGCTGAGGCGCCATCAAAACAGCATTTTGGCCAAAAGCACAGGCAAAAATGGGCTAGTCATTTATCAATCAGACCTCTACGGTAGGCTTTTTCCAGACTGCACTCGCAGATGGGCCTTCGATCTGCACAGGAAACCGAATATGCGCCTCGCTGCCCTACCGCTATTGCTTGCCCCTCTCTTTATTGCGCCGATGGCCGTTGCGGCCACCAACTTGAGCGTATGCACCGAGGCCAGCCCCGAAGGGTTCGATGTGGTGCAGTACAACTCACTGACCACCACCAACGCCTCGGCCGACGTGCTGATGAACCGTTTGGTGGAATTCGACGCGGCCAGTGGCAAGTTGGTACCGAGCCTTGCAGATAGCTGGGAAGTGTCGCCCGATGGGCTGACGTACACCTTCAAACTGCACCCCGATGTGAAATTCCATCGCACCAGCTATTTCAGCCCAAGCCGCACCCTGACCGCCGAAGATGTACGCTTCAGCTTCGAGCGCATGCTCGACCCGGCCAACCCGTGGCACAAGATCGCCCAGAGCGGCTTTCCTCACGCCCAATCCCTGCAATTGCCGGCACTGGTGAAGAAAATCGACGCCCTTGACCCACTGACCGTGCGCTTCACCCTCGACCATGCCGATTCCACCTTCCTCCCAGCACTGAGCATGGGCTTTGCGTCGATCTATCCGGCTGAATATGCCGATAAATTGCTCAAGGCCGGCACACCCGAGAAGCTCAACAGCCAGCCAATCGGCACCGGCCCGTTTGTGTTCGTGCGTTTCCAGAAAGATGCCGTGGTGCGTTACAAGGCCAACCCGGACTACTTCGCCGGCAAACCGGCGGTGGACAACCTGATTTTCGCCATCACCCCGGACGCCAACGTACGCCTGCAGAAGCTGCACCGCGATGAATGCCAGATCGCCCTGTCACCCAAGCCTCTGGATGTGGGCGAGGCCGAAAAAGACGCGGCGCTGAAGGTGGAAAAAACCGCCGCCTTCATGACCGCGTTCGTCGCCATCAACAGCCAGCACCCACCGCTGGACAAGCCCGAAGTGCGCCAGGCGATCAACCTGGCCTTTGATAAGGGCAGCTACCTCAAGGCCGTGTTCGAAGGCACCGCCGAAGCGGCCAACGGTGTCTACCCGCCGAACACCTGGAGCTATGCCAAAGAGTTGCCAGGCTACCCGCAGGACCTCGCCAAAGCCAAGGCGTTGCTGGGCCGCGCCGGGCTCAAGGACGGTTTCAAAACCACGATATGGACCCGCCCTACCGGCAGCCTGCTGAACCCCAACCCGAACCTAGGCGCCCAACTGTTGCAGGCCGACCTGGCCAAGGTTGGCATCCAGGCCGAGATTCGCGTGATCGAATGGGGCGAGTTGATCCGCCGCGCCAAGGCCGGCGAGCACGACTTGCTGTTCATGGGCTGGGCTGGGGACAACGGCGACCCGGATAACTTCCTGACGCCGCAGTTCTCCTGCGCCGCGGTGAAGTCCGGCACCAACTTTGCCCGCTATTGCGACCCCACCCTGGATAAGTTGATCAGTGCGGGCAAAACCACCAGTGAGCAAGGTGTGCGCAGCAAGCTGTATCAGCAGGCCCAGGCGCAGATCCAGCAACAGGCGCTGTGGCTGCCACTGGCGCATCCGACGGCGTTTGCCTTGACCCGCAAGAACATCCAGGGGTACCAGGTAAGCCCGTTCGGGCGCCAGGACTATTCGAAAGTCAGCCTCAAGCCCTAAGCAGCAAGCTGCAAGCCCACTTGAAGCTTGCAGCTTGAACCTGGCCGCTGCCGCTCTAAAGCCAACCGTATTCAGCCATCGACAGCGGGTCACCATCCCCCACGATGATGTGGTCCAGCACCCGCACATCCACCACGTCCAGCGCCTTTTGCAGCAGCTTGGTCAATTTTCGATCAGCCGCGCTGGGCTCCGTGCTCCCCGACGGATGGTTATGACACAGGATCAACGCTGCCGCGTTGTACGCCAAGGCGCGCTTGACCACCTGTCGCGGATAGACAATCGCAGCGTCGATCGTGCCTTGGGACATGACCTCGAACCCTAGCACCCGATGCTTGGAGTCCAGGAACAGGCAGCCGAAGATCTCATGGGGCTCATGGCGCAGCAGTGCCTTGAGGTACTCGCGCACGGCCAGCGGGCTTTCCAGCACAGAGTCAGTCCGCAAGCGCTCGGCCAGGTGGCGCCGGGACATCTCAAGCACCGCCTGCAACTGGGCAAACTTCGCCGGCCCCAGCCCCAGATGCTGGCTGAACAACGTCTGGCTGGCCTCCAGTAACGGGCGCAGGCCACCGAATTGCGCCAACAGATGGCGCGCCAGATCCACCGCACTTCGGCCGGCCACCCCCGTACGCAGGAAGATCGCCAACAGCTCGGCATCGGACAGGCTCGCCGCGCCGCCTTCCAATAACTTCTCCCGTGGACGCTCTGCCACGGGCCAATCACGAATACTCATCCCACCTCCCTGTATCTGCTCCGCTGTTGCCCGGCGGGCGCTGTGTTATCGTAGGGCCCTCTTTTTTGCCTGCGATTTCACCTGGGGAGGGGTCATCGCAGGTGTCATTGAACTGGCATCACTGAACTGGAAAGGCAAACCAATGCAGCGTCTGTATCGGAAACGCATCGTTCTCGGCGTCGGCGGCGGCATTGCCGCCTACAAGAGCGCAGAGTTGGTTCGCAGGCTCCTGGACCAGGGCGCCGAAGTGCGCGTGGTCATGACCCGTGGTGGCAGTGAGTTCATCACCCCGCTGACCATGCAAGCGTTGTCCGGCCACCCGGTTCACCTCGACCTGCTGGACCCGGCCGCAGAAGCCGCCATGGGCCATATCGAACTGGCCAAATGGGCCGACCTGGTGCTGATAGCCCCGGCCACTGCCGACCTGATCGCCCGCCTGGCCCAGGGCATTGCCGATGACCTGCTCACCACCCTGGTATTGGCCACCGACGCCACCGTCGCTATCGCACCGGCCATGAACCAGGCCATGTGGCGCGATCCGGCCACCCAGGCCAATACCCAACTCCTGCAAACCCGCGGCCTCAAGGTGTTCGGCCCGGCTTCCGGCAGCCAGGCCTGCGGCGACGTCGGCCTGGGCCGCATGCTCGAAGCAACGGACCTCGCGCAGTGCGCCGCCGAGTGCTTCCAGCATCTGGCCCTGACCGGCAAGCACGTGCTGATCACCGCCGGCCCGACCCAGGAAAACATCGACCCGGTGCGCTACATCACCAACCATAGCTCAGGAAAAATGGGCTTCGCGTTGGCAGAAGCTGCGGTCGAGGCAGGCGCACGGGTCACACTGATCACCGGCCCGGTACATTTGCCGACCCCTGATCGCGTTACGCGTATCGACGTAGTCAGCGCCCGGGACATGTTGGCGGCCTGCGAAGCCGCCATTCCCTGCGACCTGTTTATCGCCTCGGCAGCGGTTGCGGATTACCGACCCGAGGTCGTGGCCCCGCAGAAGCTCAAGAAAGACCCTACGAGCGGCGACGGCCTGCTCCTGCAAATGGTGCGTAACCCGGACATCCTGGCCACCATCGCTACCCGTGCGGACCGTCCGTTCAGCGTCGGCTTCGCAGCCGAGACCGAGCACCTGCTGGACTACGCCGCACGCAAACTGAAAGACAAAAACCTCGACCTGATCGTTGCCAATGATGTCGCCAACCCGAGCATCGGCTTCAACAGCGAGGAAAATGCGTGCAGCGTGATCGACCGTGAACTGCACGCCACCCTTTTCGCCCAGACCAGCAAGGGCAAGATTGCCCGCCAACTGATCTCTTTTATCGCCCAACGGCTGAACCAGGTTTAATGTCCATGCACGCTTTGCAAGCCAAGATTCTCGACCCACGCCTCGGCAACGAATTCCCTCTGCCGGCCTACGCCACACCGGGCTCCGCCGGCCTGGACCTGCGCGCCATGCTCAAGCAAGACACCGTCCTTGAGCCGGGCCAGACCATCCTGATCCCCACTGGCCTGTCGATCTATGTCGGCGATCCTGGCCTGGCGGCGCTGATCCTGCCGCGCTCCGGCCTGGGTCACAAACATGGCATCGTGCTCGGCAACCTGGTCGGCCTGATCGACTCCGACTACCAGGGCGAGTTGATGGTGTCGTGCTGGAACCGTGGCCAGACTGCTTTCAACATCGCCGTCGGCGAGCGCATTGCCCAGTTGGTATTGGTGCCGGTGGTGCAGGCGCATTTCGAATTGGTACAGGAATTCGACGAAACCCAACGTGGTGCAGGCGGTTTTGGGCATTCCGGCAGTCACTGACTAAGCTGAACGTGGCCGGGCGCAATCGTCCGGCCACGCACCGCCGCCCGGCCTTTCAGGATAAAGAATGCGCGGAAATGATCATCGAGATTTCTATAATGAAATCAAAGGATTACGTAAAAATAATGCCGAGACCGAAGCGCCGATGGCATTTTTACACCACGAACTCTCTGCCGAAAACGCCGTCATACCCTTCAGTTTGAGCCTGCCGGCCAGCCACATCAGGCCCGCCTTGCCCCCTTTCAGATGGAGTTTCCCCCGCGATGAGTACCGCAGCCCGCGTAGCCCCGACCTTTCCCGACAGCATTTTTCGCGCCTATGACATCCGTGGTGTGGTCCCCAAGACCCTGACCGCCGAAACCGCCTACTGGATCGGCCGCGCCATCGGCTCCCAGAGCCTCGCCCAAGGCGAACCCAACGTCTCGGTAGGCCGTGACGGCCGCTTGTCCGGCCCGGAATTGGTCGAGCAACTGATCCAGGGCCTGGCTGACAGCGGCTGCCATGTCAGCGACGTCGGCCTGGTGCCAACCCCCGCGCTGTACTACGCCGCCAACGTACTGGCGGGCAAGTCCGGGGTCATGCTCACGGGCAGCCACAACCCATCGGATTACAACGGCTTCAAGATCGTCATCGCTGGCGACACCCTGGCCAATGAACAGATCCAGGCCCTGCACACCCGCCTGAAGACAAACGACCTAACCAGCGGCACCGGCAGCATCACCAAGGTCGATATCCTCCAGCGCTACTCCGATGAAATCACCCGTGACGTCAAGCTCGCCCGCCGCTTGAAAGTCGTGGTGGATTGCGGCAACGGCGCAGCGGGTGTGATTGCCCCGCAATTGCTTGAAGCCCTGAACTGCGAAGTGATCCCACTGTTCTGCGAAGTGGACGGCAACTTCCCCAACCATCACCCGGACCCAGGCAAGCCGGAAAACCTGGTAGACCTGATTGCCAAGGTCAAGGAAGTGGGCGCCGACGTCGGCTTGGCCTTCGATGGCGACGGCGACCGTGTGGGCGTGGTGACCGAAACCGGCGAGATCGTGTTCCCGGACCGCCTGTTGATGCTGTTTGCTCGAGACGTGGTTGCACGCAATGCCAACGCCGAGATCATCTTCGATGTGAAATGCACTCGTCGCCTAACGCCATTGATCAAGGAATACGGTGGTCGCCCGCTAATGTGGAAGACCGGTCACTCGTTGATCAAAAAGAAAATGAAGGAAACCGGCGCGCTGTTGGCCGGTGAAATGAGCGGTCACGTGTTCTTCAAAGAACGTTGGTTCGGGTTTGACGATGGTATCTACAGTGCCGCTCGCCTGCTGGAGATCCTCAGCAAGGAGAAATCCACGGCCGAAGAGCTGTTTCAGACCTTCCCGAATGATATTTCTACACCAGAGATCAATATCCATGTGACCGAGGAGAGCAAATTCAGCATCATTGACGCATTGCACGATGCGCAATGGGGTGAAGGCGCCAACCTGACCACCATTGATGGTGTGCGAGTCGATTACGCCAAAGGCTGGGGCCTGGTTCGCGCGTCCAACACCACACCGGTGCTGGTCCTGCGTTTCGAGGCGGATACCGAGGCTGAGTTGCAGCGCATCAAGGACGTGTTCCACGCCCAGTTGAAACGTGTTGCCCCTGATCTCCAATTACCGTTCTGATTTTTGCCCGGAGCCCTGAATGACCCTCGAACGCGAAGCCGCTGCCAACACCGCCAAGGTCCTGTCCGAAGCGTTGCCTTACATTCGACGCTACGTCGGCAAGACGCTGGTGATCAAGTACGGCGGCAATGCCATGGAAAGCGATGAGCTGAAAACCGGCTTTGCCCGCGACATCGTGCTGATGAAGGCTGTGGGGATCAACCCCGTGGTCGTCCACGGCGGCGGCCCGCAAATTGGCGACCTGCTCAAGCGTTTGTCGATCGAGAGTCACTTCATCGATGGCATGCGTGTCACTGACGCGCAAACCATGGACGTGGTGGAAATGGTCCTCGGCGGCCAGGTCAACAAAGACATCGTCAACTTGATCAACCGCCACGGCGGCAGCGCCATCGGCCTGACCGGCAAGGATGCCGAGCTGATCCGTGCGAAAAAGCTCACCGTTACCCGTAAGACACCCGAAATGACCCAGCCGGAAATCATCGATATCGGCCAGGTGGGCGAAGTCATCGGCATCAACACCGATTTGCTCAATCTGCTGGTCAAGGGCGACTTCATCCCGGTAATTGCGCCGATCGGCGTGGGTGCTAATGGCGAGTCTTATAACATCAACGCCGATCTGGTAGCCGGTAAGGTGGCGGAAGCACTGAAGGCTGAAAAGCTGATGCTGCTGACCAACATCGCCGGCTTGATGGACAAGGAAGGCAAGGTACTGACCGGCTTGACTACCCAGCAGGTAGACGACCTGATCGCCGACGGCACCATCTACGGCGGCATGTTGCCGAAGATCCGTTGCGCACTGGAAGCGGTGCAGGGCGGCGTCGGCAGCTCGCTGATCCTGGATGGCCGCGTGCCAAATGCAATCCTGTTGGAAATCTTCACCGATACCGGTGTGGGCACGCTGATCAGTAACCGCAAGCGTCCTTGATCGCTGCAAAGCAAAAGGCCCCGCTCAATTGAATTGAGCGGGGCCTTTTGTTTGTAAACAGTTCACATGTGGGAGCTGGCTTGCCTGCGATGACGGCAGTACATGCAAAAATGCACCGCCTGACACACCGCTATCGCGGGCAAGCCCGCTCCCACAGGATTCAGTGTCAGACGCCGAACTGCTCGCGGTATGCACGCACAGCCGGCAAATGTTGCTTGAGCTGCGGGTCGTCTTCCAGGAACTGCAACACCTGGTTCAACGACACGATGCTCACCACCGGAATGCCGAAGTCACGCTCCACTTCCTGGATCGCCGACAACTCACCGTTGCCGCGCTCCTGGCGGTTCAAGGCGATCAGCACACCGGCAGCCTTGGCGCCGTCCTGGGAAGCGATGATCTGCATCACTTCACGGATAGCAGTACCCGCGGTGATCACGTCATCGATGATCAGCACATCGCCGGCCAATGGCGCGCCGACCAGGCTGCCACCTTCACCATGGGCCTTGGCTTCCTTACGGTTGAAACACCACGGCAAGTCCTGCCCGTGATGCTCCGCCAGGGCTACCGCCGTCGCCGCTGCCAGGGGAATACCCTTGTAGGCCGGGCCAAAGAGTACGTCGAAGGAAATACCGCTCTCAACGATGGCTGCCGCATAGAAACGGCCCAGCTGAGCCAGGGCCGAACCTGAGTTGAACAGGCCCGCATTGAAGAAGTACGGGCTGGTGCGCCCGGACTTGAGGGTGAACTCACCGAAGCGTAAAACGCCGCGATCGATGGCAAAACGAATGAAATCGCGCTGATACGCCTGCATGAAAAAAGCCTCAGATACCACGGATTTAGCTAATTGGGTGGACGGCGTGTATCATACACGCACGCGATTTTTGGGGCCATTTATGCGGATCATCAGTGTGAACGTTAATGGTATTCAGGCTGCAGTCGAGCGTGGTTTGCTCAGTTGGCTGCAAGCACAGAATGCCGACGTCATCTGCCTGCAGGACACCCGTGCCTCCGCCTTTGAACTGGACGACCCAGCCTTCCAACTGGATGGCTACTTCCTTTATGCCTGCGATGCCGAAGTGCCCACCCAAGGTGGCGTGGCTTTGTACTCGCGGTTGCAACCCAAGGCGGTCATCAGCGGCCTCGGCTTCGAGACAGCCGACCGCTACGGGCGTTACCTGCAAGCCGATTTCGACAAGGTCAGCATCGCGACCTTGCTGCTTCCTTCCGGGCAGAACGGCGATGAAGACTTGAACCAGAAATTCAAGCTAATGGACGATTTCGCCCGTTACCTGGATAAACAGCGACGCAAACGTCGCGAGTACATTTATTGTGGCTCGCTGTACGTGGCGCAACAGAAGCTGGATATCAAGAACTGGCGCGACAGCCAACAATCCCCGGGCTTCCTGGCGCCAGAACGCGCCTGGATGGACGAGATTGTCGGCAACATGGGCTATGTCGATGCCCTGCGCGAAGTCAGCCGCGAAGGCGACCAGTACAGCTGGTGGCCAGATAACGAACAGGCTGAGATGCTCAACCTGGGCTGGCGTTTCGACTACCAGCTGCTGACCCCAGGTCTGCGCCGGTTCGTACGCAGTGCACGCCTGCCGCGCCAGCCGCGCTTCTCGCAGCACGCGCCGCTGATCGTGGACTACGACTGGACATTGACCATCTGAGGTCGTTTTCCAGGCACAAAAAAACCGACAGTGATGTCGGTTTTTTTGTGGCCGCTCGGTTACTTGACCAGGCGCCAGGTCCACGGATAGCGATAGGCAATGCCTTTGTTGGCCTTGATACCGGCGATGATCGTCAGTATCAATGCACCAATCACCAGTATGGTCATCAGCAAGAAGCCAACGACCACGAAGCCCAGCAACAGGCACACCAGCCAGGCGATCGCCACGGTGATCTGGAAATTCAGCGCCTCCTTGCCCTGGTCATCGATGAGCGGGTCCATGTCCTTCTTGAACTGCCACAGGATCAACGGCCCCAGCAAGCTGCCGAAGGGGAATACCAACCCCAGAAATGCCGCAAAATGACACAACATTGCCCACTGGCGTACTTCCTTGGACGGTGCCGGAACCGGCAACTGGCTGTCATTCATGGCGTTTCTCCTTGGGGCCGGCTCAGTCAGCCAGCGCGGCGTTCTGCAATTCAAAGATTTCGGTCATGCCTTTCTGGGCCAAGGCCAGCATGGCGTTCAGCTCAGCCGGCTGGAATGGCGCGCCTTCGGCAGTGCCCTGCACTTCGATGAACCCACCGGTGCTGGTCATGACCACGTTGAGGTCGGTCTCGGCGGCCGAGTCTTCCAGGTAGTCCAGGTCCAGCACAGGCTCGCCCTGGTACATGCCAACCGACACAGCGGCGATCATCTGCTTGAGCGGGTCACCCGCTTTCAGGCCGCCACGCTTCTTGATGACTTTCAAAGCGTCGACCAGGGCCACCATGGCGCCGGTGATGGACGCCGTGCGGGTACCGCCGTCAGCCTGGATCACGTCGCAGTCGACGTAGAGGGTGACGTCACCCAGCTTGGACATATCCAGGGCGGCACGCAGGGAGCGGCCGATCAGGCGCTGGATTTCCAGGGTACGCCCGCTTTGCTTGCCACGGCTGGCTTCACGCTGGTTACGCTCGCCAGTGGCGCGCGGCAGCATGCCGTATTCAGCGGTCAACCAACCCTGGCCCTGGCCCTTGAGGAAGCGCGGCACGCCGTTTTCGACGCTGACAGTGCAGATGACCTTGGTATCGCCAAACTCGACCAGTACGGATCCCTCGGCGTGTTTGGTGTAGTTGCGGGTGATGCGGATCGAGCGGAGCTGATCGGCAGCGCGACCACTTGGACGTTTCATAGGGGATACCTGTACTGAGGACGAAAAACTGCCGAGCATTATAGAGCCGCAAGCCGGTTCGAGGCACTTCTAAAAAATTCGGTTACGAATGGTCAGGCGCTCGGCCATTGTTTTGGCGCACCCGCCCCACTGCGCTACACTCCTGCGCCTTCGCAGCCTGTCGGCTTCAATTTACCCATCAGCCCGTATTTGCGGGACTGCATCGCGAGGTACCTCCATGGTGCACAGCATGACCGCCTTCGCCCGTGTCGAAAAAGCCGGGGTTCAAGGCACCCTCAGCTGGGAACTGCGCTCGGTCAACAGCCGTTACCTGGAGCCGCACCTGCGCCTGCCAGAGTCATTCCGCGACCTTGAAGGCGCGGTTCGTGAAGCGCTGCGCCAGGGCATTTCCCGTGGCAAGCTGGAATGCACTCTGCGCTTTACCGAAGAAACCACCGGCAAGCCGCTGCAGGTCGACCGCGACCGCGCCGCCCAACTGGTGGCCGCGGCCGAAACCATCGCCGGCCTGATCAAACAGCCAGCCGCATTGAACCCTCTGGAAGTATTGGCCTGGCCCGGCGTGCTGGTGGCCGACGCGGCAGACCCACAGGCCTTGAATGCCGAAGCCCTCGCCCTGCTCAACCAGGGCCTGAAGGAACTCAAGGCCGGCCGTGAACGCGAAGGCGCCGAACTGGCGCGCCTGATCAACGAGCGGCTGACATCGATCGAAGCCGACGTAGTGACCCTGCGCGAATTGGTACCGCAGATGCTCGCCACCCAGCGCCAGAAGGTCCTCGACCGCTTCACCGACATGAAGGCCGACCTCGATCCGACGCGCCTGGAACAGGAAATGGTCCTGCTCGCGCAGAAGAGCGACGTGGCCGAAGAACTCGACCGCCTGAGCACCCACATCCTTGAAGTGCGCCGCGTACTCAAGTCCGGCGGTGCCGCCGGTCGGCGCCTGGACTTCCTGATGCAGGAACTCAACCGCGAAGCCAATACACTGGGCTCCAAGGCGTTCGACCCGCGCAGCACCACGGCGGCGGTCAACCTCAAAGTGTTGATCGAGCAAATGCGCGAACAAGTACAGAATATTGAGTAAGGCACCCTCCATGACCCACAGCACCGGCACCCTTTACATCATTTCCGCCCCTTCGGGCGCGGGCAAGAGCAGCTTGGTCAAGGCCTTGACCGACGCTGACGAGCAGATCCGCATTTCGGTCTCGCACACCACCCGCGCCATGCGCCCGGGCGAAGTGGACGGCGTGCACTATCACTTTGTCGAGCGTACCGAATTCGTCAAGATGATCGAACACGGGGATTTCCTGGAGCGCGCCGAAGTGTTCGGCAACCTCTACGGCACCTCGCAGAGCCACCTGCAACAGACCCTGGACGAAGGCCACGACCTGATTCTGGAGATCGACTGGCAGGGCGCCGAACAAGTGCGCCAGCTGATGCCCAAGGCGCGCTCCATCTTCATCCTGCCGCCCTCACTCCAAGCCCTGCACCAACGCCTGACCAACCGCGGCCAGGACAGCGATGAAATTATCGAGGGCCGCATGCGTGAAGCCGTCAGCGAAATGAGCCACTACGTCGACTACGACTACCTGATCATCAATGACGACTTTACCCACGCCCTGGATGATTTGAAGGCGATTTTCCGCGCCAACCAACTGCAGCAAAAGCGCCAACAGCAGCGTTTCGGCAAATTACTCGCCGAATTGCTCGGCTGATTGACTCTTCCCAAAACAGCTGCAAGGGCCTTACATTGGCACTTGTAGCGGTTTTGCGAAGGCCTGCGAAAAATCAGCGCTTCCCTAAACGCTGGTGATTTTTTAAACTGCTCAGTCCGCTCGCCCAACCGGGCAGCGCGCATCTTGCATTCGCTCCGAGGAATACCATGGCCCGCGTAACCGTTGAAGACTGCCTAGAACACGTGGATAACCGCTTTGAGCTGGTCATGCTCTCTACCAAGCGTGCCCGTCAACTGGCCACTGGCGGCAAAGAGCCTCTGGTCCAGTGGGAAAACGACAAGCCTACCGTTGTAGCCCTGCGTGAAATCGCTGAAGGCCTGATGAGCTACGAGTTCATCGCCAACGCCGAAATCGTTGAAGACGAACCGCTGTTTGCAGCGTTCGAAGGCGAGTCCAACGAGGACGTCTAAGCCTATGCCTGGTCGACGTAGCACGGCGCGGGGTCACAGCCATCGGCAGGAGTTCACACTTTGCCGAGCATAGACGCCCTCGCCGATCGCTTATCGGCCTACCTCGGCGCAGACCAGGTCAACCTGGTTCGCCGAGCGTATTTCTACGCCGAACAAGCCCACGACGGCCAACGCCGGCGTAGCGGCGAGGCGTATGTCACCCATCCTCTTGCGGTGGCCAATATTCTTGCTGACATGCACATGGACCATCAGAGCCTGATGGCCGCGATGCTGCATGACGTGATCGAAGACACCGGCATTGCCAAGGAAGCGCTCAGTGCGCAATTTGGCGAAACCGTGGCCGAACTGGTCGACGGGGTCAGCAAGCTGACCCAGATGAACTTCGAGACCAAGGCCGAAGCCCAGGCGGAAAACTTCCAGAAGATGGCCATGGCCATGGCCCGAGACATTCGGGTGATCCTGGTCAAGCTGGCCGATCGGCTGCACAACATGCGCACGCTGGAAGTGCTGTCCGGCGAAAAGCGCCGGCGCATCGCCAAGGAAACCCTGGAAATCTATGCGCCCATCGCCAACCGGCTGGGCATGCACGCCATTCGTATCGAATTCGAAGACCTGGGTTTTAAAGCCATGCACCCCATGCGTTCGGCGCGCATCTACCAGGCGGTCAAGCGCGCACGGGGCAACCGCAAGGAAATCGTCAACAAGATCGAAGAGTCCCTGAGCCATTGCCTGGCGATCGACGAGATCGAGGGCGAGGTCAGCGGTCGGCAGAAGCACATCTACGGCATCTATAAAAAGATGCGCGGCAAGCGTCGGGCCTTCAACGAGATCATGGACGTCTATGCGTTCCGGATCATCGTCGACAAAGTCGATACCTGCTACCGCGTACTGGGCGCTGTACATAATTTGTACAAGCCCCTGCCGGGCCGCTTCAAGGACTACATCGCAATTCCCAAGGCCAACGGCTACCAGTCGCTGCATACCACCCTGTTTGGCATGCACGGCGTGCCGATCGAGATCCAGATCCGCACCCGCGAAATGGAAGAGATGGCCAACAACGGCATCGCCGCCCACTGGCTGTACAAGTCCAGCGGCGACGAGCAGCCCAAAGGCACCCATGCTCGCGCGCGCCAATGGGTCAAGGGCGTGCTGGAAATGCAGCAACGTGCCGGCAACTCCCTGGAATTTATCGAAAGCGTGAAGATCGACCTGTTCCCGGACGAGGTCTACGTATTCACGCCCAAAGGCCGGATCATGGAGCTGCCCAAAGGCTCCACGGCGGTCGACTTTGCCTACGCGGTGCACACCGATGTCGGTAACAGCTGCATCGCCTGTCGCATCAACCGGCGCCTGGCCCCGCTGTCCGAACCGCTGCAAAGCGGTTCAACGGTAGAGATCGTCAGCGCACCGGGCGCTCGCCCGAACCCGGCCTGGCTCAACTTTGTGGTCACCGGCAAGGCGCGTACGCATATTCGCCACGCACTGAAATTGCAGCGCCGCTCCGAGTCCATCAGCCTGGGCGAACGCCTGCTGAACAAGGTGCTCAACGGCTTCGACAGCGCCCTGGACAAGATCCCGCAAGAGCGCGTGCAAGCGATGCTCCACGAGTACCGCCAGGAAACCATCGAAGACCTGTTGGAAGATATCGGCCTGGGCAACCGCATGGCCTACGTGGTTGCGCGCCGCCTGCTGGGCGAAGGCGAACAGTTGCCGAGCCCCGAAGGCCCACTGGCGATTCGCGGCACCGAGGGCCTGGTGCTCAGCTACGCCAAATGTTGCACGCCGATCCCGGGCGACCCGATTGTTGGCCACTTGTCCGCAGGCAAAGGCATGGTGGTGCACCTGGACAACTGCCGCAACATCACCGAAATCCGCCACAACCCGGAAAAATGCATCCAGCTCTCGTGGGCCAAAGATGTCACCGGCGAATTCAACGTCGAACTGCGGGTTGAGCTGGAACACCAGCGCGGCCTCATCGCCCTGCTGGCCAGCAGTGTCAACGCAGCCGACGGCAATATCGAGAAAATCAGCATGGACGAACGCGATGGTCGCATCAGCGTGGTCCAACTGGTGGTCAGCGTGCACGACCGCGTGCACCTGGCCCGCGTGATCAAAAAGTTGCGCGCCTTGACCGGTGTGATCCGCATCACCCGCATGCGTGCATAACCGATCCATTACAAGGAGTCATTCATGACCAAGACAGTTATCACCAGCGATAAAGCTCCAGCCGCCATCGGCACTTATTCCCAGGCGATCAAGGCGGGCAACACCGTCTACATGTCCGGCCAGATCCCGTTGGACCCAAAGACCATGGAACTGGTTGAAGGCTTCGAAGCCCAGACCGTGCAGGTCTTTGAAAACCTCAAGTCCGTGGCTGAAGCTGCCGGTGGTTCGTTCAAGGACATCGTCAAGCTGAACATCTTCCTCACCGACCTCAGCCACTTTGCCAAGGTCAACGAGATCATGGGCAAGTACTTCGAACAACCTTACCCAGCCCGCGCCGCCATCGGCGTCGCCGCCCTGCCAAAGGGCGCACAGGTTGAGATGGACGCCATTCTGGTCATCGAGTAAAACACCCGGCGCAGCCCAAACAGGCTGCGCCGACTTCGTTTCAGAAGGATTTCGTAATGCGCAAAGCGCTTGTAGCCTCCTCGTTGCTCGCCCTGTTGCTCGGCGGCTGTGCCAGCAACCCCGCCGACCTGGATGTAAGCGGTACCTGGATCAACCAGGCCGCCATCGACGCGGCAGCCAAGGGCGGCCCTTTGCGTGAAGCCCTGCAGTCCTATGGCCCCAACCTCGAGTGGGAGGTCAACACCAAGGCTTTGCAGGCGCGCTACTACAACGGTTTTGAAGTGGCGGAAGGCAAGTTGTCGGGTGAAAAACCCGGCGCGTGGAGCGTGGACTTCTATGGCAGCTCAGCCACCGAACTCAAGCGCAAAGGCAGGCAACTGCTGCAAGTGGCCAACGACAATGAGCCCGAACAGCTGTTTGCTCGCGCCAAAGAACCCGCACCGGAAGGCGCGCCACTGGGCGCCACCTTCGAGCGCGCGCTGTATGCGGCCTATATGGGCGGCGACTGGAAGATCAGCGACGGCACCGGCAGCGGTGCCACGGTGCAGTTCCAGGCAGACGGCAAGGTCGCCGGCCTGCCGGGGGTTGATCGCTATTCACTCTGCCTGGCAGGCGATTGCGCCTCCATGAGCGGCGGCTACGACAGCATCTGGCTGCAACTGGACGGCCAGGGCAACCCATGGATCTTCACGCGCAAGGGTAAACAACTGGAGATCTTCCAGGCGATCAATACCGCGCAGGCCGATGAAGTACCTTCGTTTACGCCAGGCCCTCGCCAATGGTTGCTTGAGAAGTAATAAAAGCCTCGCCCAAATCCAAATGTGGGAGCTGGCTTGCCTGCGATGACGGTATTACATCCAACAAAGATGTGATTGATATACCGCTATCACAGGCAAGCCAGCTCCCACATTTTTTGCCGCGCTTCAGCCTTTCAGAATCGCCGCATAGCCTTCCCGGTAAGTCGGGTATGTCGGCGTCCAGCCAAGCGCCTTGATACGTGCATTACTGCACTGCTTGCTCCCCGCACGCCGCACACTGGCGTCCTCGGCCCATTCGGCCACACCCAGGTACTCGCGCAACCAGGCCACCACCTCGGCCAGGGGTGCCGGTGCATCGTCAACGCCGATATAGACCTTGTCCAGCGAACCGCCCTTTTCCACATGTCGCAGCAAGAAGGCGAGCAGGCCCGCGGCGTCATCGGCGTGGATACGGTTGCCATACAACGGCGGGTCAACCGCTACGCGATAGCCTTGGCGAACTTGAGTGAGCAGCCATTCCCGACCCGGGCCGTAAATCCCGGTCAGTCGCACGATAGTCGCTGGAATACCGCTGTTGAGCGCCACCTGTTCAGCTTCCAGCATCACCTGCCCGGAATAGCCCTTCGCTTGCGTCTCGGACGTTTCGTCGACCCACTCGCCGTTTTGCTGCCCATACACACTGCTGCTGGAGACAAACAGCAAATGCTTGGGCGTCTGGCCGTAGTCTTCCAACCACTCCAACACATGCTGCAACCCTTGCACGTAGGCGGCGCGATAGCCGGCCTCGTCGTGGTCGGTGGCAGCGGCGCAGTACACCAGATAATCCACCCCGCCGATCGGCCAGGTGTCCGGGCAGTCCTTGTTGAACAGATCGCCGGCAATCCCGATCACGCCGTCGGGCAAGCGTGAAATATCGCGGCGCAGGCCGTGGACCTCCCATTCCGAGGCCAGCAATTGGCTAGCCAGCCGACTACCCACATCACCGCAACCGGCAATCACAACAGAAGGCGCAGACATCATAAAACTCCATTCTCAAAGGCGCAGATTAGCCGCGCGAGTGGATCAACGGCCAGTAAAAAGCGAAATAAAGTAACAGTGCCACTTTAGTTAACAAGAATTACTTGCAATAATAACCGCCCATTTGTCCTCGACCCTAAATGGTCTGGAAGGACGATCACCCATTTTTTCTCTCAGGTCCGGCCAGCATGACACGTCTTACAACCCCCGCTTCGCCAACCAAGCTTCACAGCCCCTCCCGCGCCTGGCGTGCGATTGCTGCGATGCTGTTCAGCGTACTGCTGGCACCGACCGCCGCATTCGCTGACGCCACTGCCCCAGCCGCTCCGGCAGCTGCCGAGCAAAATGCCGCTACTGCGGCAACGCCTGCCGTCGCGCCAGTGGCCACCGACCCGGCCCAGGCCGCCGGCGCCGCCGCACCTGCCGACGAAACCGGCGTGGTGCTGGAAGAAGACAACACCCTGGGCATGGCCCACGACTTGTCGCCATGGGGCATGTACCAGAATGCTGACGTGGTGGTGAAAGCCGTAATGATCGGCCTGGCCATTGCCTCGATCATCACCTGGACCATCTGGATTGCCAAAGGCTTCGAGCTGTTGGGCGCCAAGCGTCGTCTGCGCGCTGAAATCGTCCATCTGAAAAAAGCCACCACCCTCAAGGAAGCGAGCGAAACCGCGACCAAGAAGGGCACCCTGGCCAACCTGCTGGTGCACGACGCACTGGAAGAAATGCGCCTGTCGGCCAACACCCGTGAAAAAGAAGGCATCAAGGAGCGCGTCAGCTTCCGCCTTGAGCGCCTGGTAGCCGCCTGTGGCCGTAACATGAGCAGCGGCACCGGCGTACTCGCTACCATCGGTTCCACCGCACCCTTCGTCGGCCTGTTCGGTACCGTGTGGGGCATCATGAACAGCTTCATCGGCATCGCCAAAACCCAGACCACCAACCTCGCCGTCGTTGCCCCCGGCATCGCCGAAGCCCTGCTGGCTACCGCCCTGGGCCTGGTTGCCGCAATTCCTGCGGTGGTCATCTACAACGTCTTCGCCCGTTCGATTGCCGGCTACAAGGCCCAGGTGTCGGATGCGTCGGCAGAAGTCCTGTTGCTCGTCAGCCGTGACCTCGATCACCTGCCTACCGAGCGCAGCTCGCAACCGCACATGGTGAAAGTGGGGTAATCGGCCATGGGCCTGCATTTGAATCAAGGCGACGACGAACTCGTCGAGAACCACGAAATCAACGTCACGCCGTTTATCGACGTGATGCTGGTGCTGCTGATCATCTTCATGGTGGCGGCACCGCTGGCGACCGTGGACATCAAGGTGGACCTGCCCGCGTCCAGCGCCAAGCCGGCGCCGCGGCCGGAGAAGCCGATTTTCCTCAGCGTCAAGGCGGACCAACGCCTGTTCCTGGGCGAAGAAGAAGTCAAAGCCGAAACCCTGGGCCCGGTGCTGGATGCCAAGACCCAAGGCAAGAAAGACACGACGATCTTCTTCCAGGCCGACAAAGGCGTGGACTATGGCGACCTGATGAGCGTGATGGATGCCCTGCGGGCAGCCGGCTACCTCAAGGTAGGCCTGGTCGGACTTGAGACGGCAGCCAAGAAATGATCACGACGCGCCACAAACTGACGCGTTATGGCACCAGCCTCGCCGTCGTGCTGGGCGTGCATGCCGTCGCGATCATCATCGCGCTCCAATGGTCCGCGCCGCAGGCGATCCAGCTGCCACCCGCCGCCATGGTCATCGACCTGGCGCCGCTGCCAGCACCGCCGCCGCCTCCAGCACCGCCCAAGGTCGTTGCGCCGCCGCCACCACCGGTCGAAGAGCTGCCCCTGCCGAAGCTGGCCGAGGCGCCCAAGCCAACGATCCAGGTGCCCAAGCCGGTCAAGCCCAAACCCAAGCCACAACCGCCAAAGCCGGTGGAGAAGAAGCCCGAGCCACCCAAGGAGAAACCTTCCGAGGAGCCGCCGAGCGAAACGCCGCCGAGCAACGCACCTGCGCAGAAGTCCGCCCAGCCTACGCCAGGCCCGTCGGCACAGCAGCTGGCCGCCCAGGCATCCTGGCAAAGCACGTTGTTGGCGCATCTGCAGAAGTACAAGAAGTACCCGCCCGGCGCCCAACGCAGTGGCAAGGAAGGTATGAACCGCTTGCGCTTCGTGGTCGATGGCGAAGGTAATGTGCTGTCCTACGAACTGGAAGGCCGCTCCGGCAACGCCGACCTAGACCGTGCGACCCTGGAGATGATCCGCAAGGCTCAACCGCTACCCAAGCCACCCGCCGATCTGCTGAAAAACGGCAGCGTCGAACTGGTCGCGCCGTTCGTTTACAACATCGACAAGCGTCGCCGCTGACAGAGCACTGTGGGAGGGACTAGTGCCCTCCCACATTCGCTTTATTACTTCAGTAAAATTCCGACACTCCCCACTCAATCCCCAGCAAAGTTCTGATAACGTGCGTCTATCGATTGCAGCCGGTATGCTTGGCCCGCAACCTCATGGACGCCCGCTATGACTCTTACAGAATTACGCTACATCGTGACCCTCGCCCAAGAACAGCACTTCGGCCATGCAGCCGAGCGTTGCCACGTCAGCCAGCCGACGCTGTCGGTGGGTGTGAAAAAGCTTGAAGACGAACTCGGTGTGCTGATTTTCGAGCGCAGCAAGAGCGCCGTGCGCCTCACCCCGGTGGGCGAAGGCATCGTTGCCCAGGCCCAGAAGGTCCTGGAACAGGCGCAAAGCATTCGCGAACTGGCCCAGGCCGGCAAGAACCAGCTGACCGCGCCGCTCAAGGTCGGCGCGATCTACACGGTCGGCCCCTACCTGTTCCCGCACCTGATCCCGCAACTGCATCGCGTCGCACCGCAGATGCCGCTGTATATCGAAGAAAACTTCACCCACGTGCTGCGCGATAAACTGCGCAACGGCGAGCTGGACGCGATCATCATCGCCCTGCCCTTCAACGAAGCGGACGTGCTGACCCTGCCGCTCTACGACGAGCCGTTCTACGTGCTGATGCCAGCCTCCCACCCGTGGACCAAGAAGGACACCATCGACGCCGGCCTGCTCAATGACAAGAGCCTGCTGCTGCTCGGTGAAGGCCACTGCTTCCGCGACCAGGTGCTGGAAGCCTGCCCGACCCTGACCAAGGGCAACGACGGCGCCAAGCACACCACGGTGGAATCCAGCTCCCTGGAAACCATTCGCCATATGGTCGCTTCCGGCCTGGGTATCTCGATCCTGCCGCTGTCTGCGGTAGACAGCCATCACTACGCCCAGGGCGTGATCGAAGTGCGCCCACTCACGCCGCCGGTGCCGTTCCGTACCGTAGCGATTGCCTGGCGCGCCAGCTTCCCGCGCCCCAAAGCGATTGAGATCCTCGCGGACTCGATCCGCCTGTGTTCGGTGGCCAAGCCGCCCGTTGCGAGCTAAGCCGCGGTATGACTGAGCTGTCGCAGGTGTCGGTGACGGCACTCAAGGGTGTCGGTGAGGCCATGGCCGAGAAGCTGGCCAAAGTCGGCCTGGAGAACCTTCAGGACGTGCTGTTCCACCTGCCCCTGCGCTACCAGGACCGCACCCGCGTGGTGCCCATCGGCCATTTGCGCCCTGGGCAAGACGCGGTGATCGAAGGCACCGTCAGTGGCGCCGACGTGGTGATGGGCAAGCGCCGCAGCCTGGTGGTGCGCCTGCAGGACGGCACTGGCGGCTTGAGCCTGCGCTTCTACCACTTCAGCAACGCGCAGAAGGAAGGCCTCAAGCGTGGCACCCGCGTGCGCTGCTACGGCGAGGCACGCCCTGGCGCATCGGGCCTGGAAATCTACCACCCGGAATACCGCGCCATTACCGGCGATGAGCCGCCACCGGTGGACACCACGCTCACGCCGATCTACCCGCTGACCGAGGGCCTGACCCAGCAACGCCTGCGCCAGTTGTGCATGCAAACCCTGACGATGCTCGGCCCGCAAAGCCTGCCCGATTGGCTGCCCCTGGAGTTGGCCCGCGATTATCAGCTGGCGCCCCTGGCCGATGCGATTCGGTATTTGCATCACCCACCCGCCGATGCCGATGTGGACGAACTCGCCCTCGGTCATCATTGGGCCCAACATCGCCTGGCCTTTGAAGAACTGCTCACGCACCAGCTGTCCCAGCAACGCCTGCGCGAAAGCATGCGTTCCCTGCGCGCCCCGGCGATGCCCAGGGCCACGCGGCTGCCCGCACAATACCTGGCCAACCTCGGCTTTGCGCCCACCGGCGCGCAACAGCGCGTGGGCAATGAGATCGCCTACGACCTCAGCCAGCAAGAACCGATGCTGCGGTTGATCCAGGGTGACGTAGGGGCAGGCAAAACCGTGGTCGCTGCCCTGGCCGCCCTGCAAGCCCTGGAAGCTGGCTATCAAGTGGCGCTGATGGCACCGACGGAAATCCTCGCCGAACAACACTTCATCACCTTCAAGCGCTGGCTCGAACCGCTGGGCCTGGAGGTGGCGTGGCTGGCTGGCAAGCTCAAAGGCAAGAACCGCGTGGCCGCCCTGGAGCAGATCGCCGCCGGCGCACCGATGGTGGTGGGCACCCATGCGCTGTTCCAGGACGAAGTGCAGTTCAAGAACCTTGCGCTAGTGATCATCGACGAACAGCACCGATTTGGCGTGCAACAGCGCCTGGCCCTGCGCCAGAAAGGCGTGGGCGGGCGCATGAACCCGCACCAGTTGATCATGACCGCCACGCCGATCCCACGCACCCTGGCCATGAGCGCCTACGCCGACCTCGACACCTCGATCCTCGACGAACTGCCGCCGGGGCGTACCCCGGTCAACACCGTGCTGGTCACCGACACCCGGCGCGTCGAAGTGATCGAGCGCGTGCGCGGTGCCTGCGCCGAAGGCCGCCAGGCGTACTGGGTGTGCACCCTGATCGAAGAGTCCGAAGAACTGACCTGCCAGGCCGCCGAAACCACTTATGAAGACCTCACCAGTGCCTTGGGTGAGCTCAAGGTGGGGTTGATCCATGGCCGTATGAAACCGGCGGAAAAAGCCGCGGTAATGGCCGAGTTCAAGGCCGGCAACCTGCAATTGCTGGTGGCTACCACCGTGATTGAAGTGGGCGTGGACGTCCCCAACGCCAGCCTGATGATCATCGAAAACCCCGAGCGCCTGGGCCTGGCGCAACTGCACCAGTTGCGCGGGCGGGTTGGCCGGGGCAGTGCAGCCAGCCACTGCGTGCTGCTCTATCATCCGCCGCTGTCGCAGATCGGTCGACAGCGCCTGGGCATCATGCGCGAAACCAACGACGGTTTTGTCATTGCCGAAAAAGACCTCGAACTGCGCGGCCCCGGTGAAATGCTCGGCACCCGCCAGACCGGCCTGCTGCAATTCAAGGTCGCCGACCTGATGCGCGATGCCGACCTGCTGCCCGCCGTGCGCGATGCTGCGCAAGCATTGCTCGAACGTTGGCCCGATCACGTCAGCCCCTTGCTCAACCGCTGGCTGCGCCACGGCCAGCAATACGGCCAAGTGTGACGCCTGACGCACTTATCCGACCAACACCCGTATCAAGCTGGTTATACTCCAATGAATGTAAGAAATTGGATCAGGCCATGTCAGAAGTTGCCCTCGCCACAGCCCCACTGACCGCCCCGCCGGTCATTCGGGCGCTGCTCGCAAAGCTCGCCATCCCCTACACGGAAGTTATCGAACAGCCTGGCCTGAACCCTGCCCGAAAGGTCCAGGCGGTGTTGCTTGAAGATGCGGTTGGCGCGCTCATGGTGCTGTTTCCCCAAAGCCAATTGCTGGACCTCAACCGCCTCGCCGAACTCACCGGTCGCCGCCTCACGGCCGTCGCCCCCGAGCGGGTCGAGCGCATGCTGGGCAAGCATGACCTGAGCCTGCTGCCGGGCTTGCCGCCACTGACCAGTTCGCCGTGCCTGTACGAAGGCCGTTTGCTCAATGAGCCGAGCCTGCTGGTGCATTCGGGCGAAGCCGGGCTGTTGCTGGAAATCCCCACCGACGCCTTCAAGAGCCTGCTCACCAAGGCCAGCGCCGGGCAGTTCGGTGAGCCCTTGAGCAACATCCGTCCGAACCTCGACCGCCCCAATGATGACCGCGAGGAAATCACCCAGGCGATGCAAGCCTTCACCGCTCGCCGTATCCAGCAACGCCTGGAAGCGACCATCGAAATTCCGCCGCTGGCCGACACGGCGCAGAAGATCATCAAGCTGCGCGTGGATCCCAACGCCACCATCGACGACATTACTGGCGTGGTGGAAACCGACCCGGCCCTTGCCGCCCAGGTCGTAAGCTGGGCCGCGTCGCCCTACTACGCCTCGCCGGGCAAGATCCGCTCAGTCGAAGACGCCATCGTGCGCGTGCTGGGCTTTGATCTTGTGATCAACCTGGCGCTGGGCCTGGCCCTGGGCAAAACCCTGAGTCTGCCCAAGGACCGCCCGCACCTGTCCACGCCGTACTGGCACCAGTCGATCTACACCGCCGCCGTGATCGAGGGCCTGACCCGCGCCATGCCCCGCGCCCAACGCCCGGAAGCCGGCCTGACCTACCTGGCAGGTTTGCTGCACAACTTCGGCTACCTGCTGCTGGCCCACGTGTTTCCGCCGCACTTCTCGCTGATCTGCCGCCACCTGGAGGTCAACCCGCACCTGTGCCACAGCTACGTCGAGCAACATTTGCTGGGCATCAGCCGCGAACAGATCGGCGCCTGGCTGATGCGCTACTGGGACATGCCGGACGAACTGTGCACCGCCCTGCGCTTCCAGCACGACCCCACGTATGACGGGCAATACGCCGAGTACCCAAACCTGGTGTGCCTGGCGGTGCGCCTGTTGCGCAGCCGGGGGATCGGCTCCGGGCCGGATGAATCCATTCCGGACGCATTGCTGGAGCGCCTGGGCCTGAGCCGCGAGAAGGCCGAGGACGTGGTGGGTAAAGTGCTGGATGCCGAAGTGCTGTTGCGCGAATTGGCTTCGCAGTTCAGCCAGGGGTAAGCCCACCGCCTGTTACACCGCTATCGCAGGCAAGCCAGCTCCCACAGTTGACCGTATTTCCAAGTTGGAACGCGGTCACTGTGGGAGCTGGCTTGCCTGCGATGAAGTCAACTCGGTCTACCTGACCACCTACTTCTTTTTCTTCGGCTTCAAATACTTGGTCAGGCCCTGGAACCAGATCACCAGTGCCGGGTTGCCCTTGATCTGGATCGACTTGTCCTGAATCCCCGTCATGAACGCCAGTTGCTTGTTCTTCGCCTGCATCGTGGCGAAGCCGTAGGCGGCATCCTTGAAGGCAATCGCGAAGGCCGGCGCCGGGTGGACACCTGAGCGGCTGGTGATGCGCTGGTCTTTGACGATGAAGTGACGGGCAACCTTGCCGTCGAGGGTCTGCAGCTGGAAGGCCAGGTCTTTGTCACCCAGTTGCTGCTGGAAGGCGGGGTTGGTGCGGCTGGCTTTGCCCATCATCAGGCCCAGCACCCACAGGAGAAGACGAAATTTCATGCACACGGCCTCGGTGTATTTATTGGAGTGGCCGCAGCAGTGTAACGATTTGCAAAAGGAACGCCACCGATCTCGCGCTTTAGGCGCAGATCGGTTGGCGTTTAACGCTTATAGCAACAAGTACTTAAACGTTAGGGCAAGGCACTGGCGCCCAGTCGGCCAGGTTTGGATTGCGGCAGGTTGCTTCGATCTGGGTCTTGCCCGCACTGGCGACCTGCTTGCTTTCAGCTTGCTTGGCCTGCACGGTCTGGATGCTACGTTCGGTGGTGACCGCTTCTTTCGGCACTGTCGGCAGAACCGGCTTCTTGGCTGGCTTGACGGCTTTCTTGCCCTTGGCCGGAGCGACCACTGGCGTGGTATCGGCGGTGGCCACGGTCACCACATCGCTGCGCTGTACGCCGACCTGTTGCAGGTCTTTCTCGTAGGCCTGGGTGTAGTTGTTCAGGTCTTCGCTGGCTTTGCCGTTGACCGTCACGATCAGGTCATTGGACTCCTTCAGGCCCGCGACGATTTCCGCCAGGCGCTTGCGGCCTTCGGTGTCGTTGACGGTCTTGGCCTTGCGATCAGCCACCAGCTTGGTGAATGCGCTCTGGTAGCACTGCTGCGAGGCCTTGGCATAGGCGGTGCTGCGGTCGATGTCCGAGGCGCTTTTGTTGAAGTCAGTGGAGTAGGACGCGATGCGCTGGTTGTCATCAGTGATCTGCTTCTGGCGCTCGGTGTAGTAACCCGCCGCACCGCCAGCCAGGGCGCCGCCTGCGGCACCGATCGCGGCATTGCGGCCACGGCTGTCCTTGTCGCCGGTCAGCGCGCCCAGCAGGGCACCGCCGGCCGCGCCGATCGCGGCACCGGTGACGACCGACTTGGTCATGTCCGAATCGGTGGCGCGCAGGTGCTGCACCGGCTCGTAGCAGTTGGGGTAGTACTCGACCTTGGTGCTCGACGCCACCTTGGACGCAGGCGACGTAGCGCAACCAGTCAACACGGTGCTGAAACCAGCTGCGATCAGCAGCAGGTGACGCTTGGAAACCGCCTTACGGGAAAAAAGCATAGATGTGATCTCTGTTAAGTTTGACTTGCCCAGCACGGCCCACCGCCGCCTGAGTCCCTTCCAAGCTCGCTAGACAGCCAACGATCAAGACCGCTGACCGCTCGCTGCGAGCAATTCCTTCAAGATCGTTGCCGGGTCGGCCCGCTGTTGCTTGCGGTAGTTGCCGACATGGCGAACGAACAGTGTCGCGCGCGTCACCAGGCTCTTGCCGAGCACTGGCTTGCGATCCAACTCTTCCTTGATCCGTTGAAACTGCGCCTGGATCACCGCATCGGTGTAGCGCGTGCCGGTGGCCAGGTTGTCGATGTAAATCGCCACCGCGCCATCCAACGCGCTGCGTCCATTGGTGATGGCCATGTCGAACAGCTGCGTGCTGGCCTCGTCCTTGCTGTCCACCGCCTGCTGGCGACTCTTCCGCAGGTTGGCCAGGCGGATGTTGTAGTTGCTGATGGTCTCGGCCACCAACGCCGCCGACTGGATCAAATTGCCCGCCGCTTCTTCGCGTTGCTGGGCGATCAGCGACACATTGCGCTTGAGCTCTTCGTTGACCAGGCCCAGTTCGGCTTGCAGCTTGGGATCGACACTGGCGGCGATGATGCTGTCCAGGCGTTTGGTCGGGTCCTGGGCGTCGTCGATGGCATCGGTCAGCGCGGCCAGGCGGCCCTCCTTCTGCCACTGGGCGAACAGCTCCTTGTAGCGCGAGCGCGGCGCCGACAACGCGCCAATCGCCACGCGAAAACCGGTGGTCTCGTTGCTTTGCTCGGTGCCATCAGCAGCAAACAGCGGGTATTCGCGGCGCATGCCGGTGAACAACGTGCCCTCGCCTTCCAGGTAGTTGCCGCCCTTGACCACAAAGCCGCCGTAGGTGCCCTGGCGGCGGCCGGCGTGTACCAGTTGGAAGGATTCCTGGACCATTTCCGCGGCGTTGCCGATCACGTCGAACATGCCGATGGGGTTAGGCAATTTGGTGCCGATGGGCATCAACCGCGCTGCCTGGCCGGTGCCGCCGGCCACTTGGTTGAACACCGCGTAATCGGCCAGCGGGCCATCGCTTTCACTGCCCTCGGCGCGCCGTGGATACAGCCGGCCTTCCAGGTCCTGGCGGCTCACCGCCTGGCCGCCGCGTGCGGCGTACTCCCACTCCACTTCGGTGGGCAGGCGCACGAAACCCAGGCCACCGTCTTCGGCCGACGCACCGCGCCCGCTCACCGGCAGCAGTTCGCGGTGGTATTTCATCAGCCAGGCGCTGTACACCGCCGAAAAACGCTCGGCTTCAAAGCGCGACAGTTTCACCTTGGGCAAACGTCCGGCCATACCGGTGGGCGCCTCACACGCCGGCGCCGGTTCGCCGCTGGCCAGGGACTGCGCCTGGGCCATCACCTGGGCGTACTGGCGAGCAGTCACTTCGTATTTGCCAATGAAGTACAGCATGGGCTTGAGCGGGGTCTTGGCGTCGGTCTTCGGCATCTGCGGCGCGATGACCTTGCTCCAGTCCTTGGGCAAGTCTTTGAGGGTGAACTGGCCGTTGATGAAGTCGCGGCGGTAACCGGAAATAAACGACTGCTGATAACCCGCCTCGCCTTCGGCAAAGGGGTAGCCCAGGTTGATTTCACGGTCATCCAGGGTGCCCTGGGCCAGAATGTAGGCGTAGCGGAATACCATGTTACCTTCGCAGGGCAGCGGCAGGCTCACGTCGTCCGGCAACGGCTTGGGGTTGTCGAGCTTGTCACTTGCTTCATCAGCCCAGGCCAGCGAGGCCAGGCTCAGCGCCACGCAGGCGCCCAGTAATTTATACATCTCTGATTCCTTCAGAAGCCTGGATACGGGCCACCCGCCAACCACCACAGGCGGCCGCCACGGCGCTGACGCCGAGCACCGCCACCAAGGCCAGGCCGTAATGGCACGCCAACAGATGGCTGGCGTACTCGCCTGGCACCTGCACAAAAAGCTTGTTCAACGCCGCCTCAGCCAGGCCATACAACCCAACACTGAGCACAGCGGCAAAACCCGCGCTGTATAGCGCTTGCAGCAGCACAAACAGCAACAACGCGGCGGTGGAAAACCCCAGCAGGCGCAACACCGAGAGTTCCCGATGCTTGCGCGCCACCGCCGCCAGGGTGCCCGCGAAAATCGCCGCAAACGCCCCGGCCAACGCCAACCCGGCGATGATCCAGAACACAATCGACAGGTTGCGGCTCAACGATTGCACTTGAGCGATGGTGTGCGCCTGGGTTGAAACCAACAGGTTCTGCCCGGCGAAATACACCCGCAACGGTTCCACATCACTGAGGCTGCGCGCATACAGGCGAAACGCCGGGTAGATACGCTGTTCACTCACGCTCGCCGCTTCACCGGCCCAACCCAACGCCGGCACCGCACGGCCATCGCGGTAATCTTCCGCTGCCTCAAGCAACGCCAGATCGGCAAACAGACCCTCGCGAGCGAACGCCTCCAGCGGCAACACCGCCAGCACCTGCAACCGCGTGCGCTGGGCCTCGACGCGCCCCGCCACTTGCCGCGCAAAGCTGGTTTCCAGCCAGTCACCGGGCCTTGCCGCGAGCTTTTCGGCGGCGGTATGGCTGAGCACGATCTGGTCCAGGCCGTGGGGCATCGGCAAGCCTGCCAACAACGGGTCGCCTGCGGCAGTCGGCAGCATTTCCAGGGTCAAGGTGCCCACCTGCGCCGTGGCCGCAATCTGCCGTGTGCGCGGCACAGCAAACGCCACATCGCTGCGCTCACCCAGTTGCGCGATAAACGCCGCGCTGAATCGACCACCGCCCAACGGGATGATTTCACGGCTGGCGGGGTCGGTCTCCAAGCGTTCGGTCAAACTGCTAACCAGTCCAAATTTCAGCCCGAATAACACCAGCAATGGCGCGATAACCGCCACCAATGCCAACACCGAACAGGCCGACAGCCACCCATCGTTGCGGTAGTCCTGCCACGCAAGCGAAGCAACCAGGCCGATGCGCATCAGCACGCCTCCCCGAGGGTTGCGGTGACGCCGCCGTCTGGATCGCGCTGGCAACTGATACGTCGCACCTGCAAGCCACTGGCGCGGGCCAGCGGTTCGTCATGGGTGGCGATCACACAGGCCGTACGGTGTTCGCGGGCCTGGGCCAGCAGCGCCTGCATCACGCGCTCGGCGTTGAGCGGGTCCAGGGACGCCGTCGGCTCATCAGCCAGCACCAGTTGCGGCCCATGGGCCAGAGCCCGCGCACAGCTGACCCGCTGGCGTTGGCCCACCGACAACGCCGCCGGGCGCTTGGCCAACTGATCGCTGATCTGCAACTGCTCAGCCAGGCGCGCCACGCGGCCGTCGTCCTGCAAGCCCAGCAGTTGGCGCGACAGCGCGATATTGCCGCGCACATCCAGAAACCCCAGCAACCCCCCGGTCTGCGGCACATAGCCCAGATGCTGGCTGCGCAACGCGGCCAGCGCCGATTGCCGATCAGCACGCCACAGCGCGCCGATGTCGTGTTGGTTGAATGCAAACTGCCCCACCTGATCCGGCGCCAACACCAGCGCCAGCACGTCGAGTAAGGTGCTCTTGCCGCAACCGCTGGGGCCGACAATTGCCAGTTGCTCACCCGCGCCCAGCTGCAACGCAGGGATCACCAGGCTGTAGCGCTGGCTACCGACGCCCCGGCTCTTGTGCACCGCACTCAGGTTCAGCATTACGGCAGCGTCGACAGTGGCACGCGGTACAACGCATCGCCCGGTTCGGCATCGCCGAAACGGACCCAGTTGGCCACGTCGTTATGGAAGGTTTCATACAGGCGGATTTTCGAATCCAGCTCATCGATAAAGTCTTCCTGCTCGGCCACGCTCAATGACAACCACAGGTCCTGGGTCATGTTCAGCGACTTGCTGCGGTACGGCAGGCCCTCCAGGTATTCACCGAGCAGGCCGCCGTCAGCCAGGTTGCCGCCCTTGCGCAGAGCCTGCGGGTCGCGGCTCATATAGGCCGAGGCGCTGGCGATCTCCTGGAAGAAATCCTTGGGCGAGCTTTGGGTCTTGCGCGCCGCATCCACGATCAACTTCAACGATTGTTGCAGGTCGTTGAGTTGCAGCTTGGTCAGCATCACGCACACCTGGAACGCTGGCAGCGCCGGGTTGGTCAGGTCGCGGTCCGCCGTCCAGGCGCTGACCAATTGCGGTGCCTGGCTCGCGGTCCTGCGCCCGAGAAAGTCCATGTGCATGGCATAGCCGACGGCGGCGGACTTGTCCGCCAGACTCGGCGCGGCACTGAGCAACGGCACTGGCTGCGGCGTGTTGCTGCGCACCTGATGCACCAGATTGGCGAACACCGTGCCGATCTCATCGACGCGCTCACCCAGCTTGCGCACATCGCCCCCTGGCACTGGCGTGTACAGGTCGCCGATCTGCGGGTTGGCGTCGGCGGTGAGAACGCGATACTGGCTCTCGGCGCCGGCATGGGTTTTCTTGCCAGCGTCGGTGCGCAGGTGCAGCGCGTAGATCTTGATCTGCTTGCCCAGCGCCGCCTGGCGCACTTCGGCTTCGTTCATCTGGGTGGCGGCGAACGGGTCGTTCTTGCGCAGCGCGCCGGCATCGGAGACCAGCAGGATGATGCGCCCGCCGTAGCCGGACCAATCCATGCCGTCCACTGCCTGCATCACCCCGGCAAACGCATCTTCGTTGAACGAGTGGCTGGACACCGTCGACGCTTTGACCTGGCGCGCCATATCCAGAAAGCGCTGCGGGTCGCGGCCTTGGTCGAGGCTGATCAGGGTCTTGGCGACATACTCAAGGCCCGGGGTTTTCTGGATGCTGCTGCGAAAGCCGACCATGCCGAAGCTGACGCTGTCCAACTCGCCACGCTCGGCGATGCGGGTTTGTAGCTCATGCACCACGTCGCGAATCTGGTCGATGTAGGGCTGCATCGACACGGTGGTGTCCACCACCAGCACCACCGCCGTGCGGAACGCGTCGGCATTGGCGCTGAGCGTCGGGCTGGCCGGTTTGGCAGCGGCGCGGCTGCCTGGGTCGATGGAGGCCACGTTGAGCAACTGCACCGGCTGGCCGTTGTCGTCGAAGCTCTCCTTGGAATCGAAGATCGGCAACAGGTAGAACTGGTTCTGCGGCACCGCGCTGGCAGTGGGTTCCAGGGCCAGGACTTGCTGGTTGTCTTCACGGTTGTTCTGCGCCTTGGCCAAGGCGCTTTTCGCTGCGGCAGGGTCGGCCAGCAGTTTTTCCACCTCACCGGGCTGGCGCAGGAACATCACGGGCGCACGCCCCGAACGCTCGGTGAACTTGAGCACCAGGCTTTGTTTCCAGTCGCTGACCTGGGAGGCCGGCAGCCAACCTTCGCTGCGACCATCGGTAGCGGCGCCGACGCGTACCCACTGGCTGCCATCGACCTCTTTGCGCTGATACACGTAGAGCACGGAAAACGCCGGCAGCGCTTTACCCGGCGGGCTGCCAGCGTCCACTGAAAGCTGGGCGCCGGGTTTGCTGAGTACACGCTGGAACAAGGTTTTCTTGCCTGCCATCAGCAACGGGCGCTGACCGCCATCCACTTCAGCGACAGCCACGGGCGGCGTCACCTTGGGCGCCACGGCGGCTGGCGGCTGGGCCGGTTCATCGCCGCCGTTCAACCACCAGTAGCTGGCGCCGCCAATGGCCAACGCGACGGCGACCGCCACGGCGGCCAAGGCCAATACCGGCCCACGGCGCTGCTCGGACGGAGCATTGTGCTGCGTCGGCGTGACCACCGGTTGACGCACTATTGGCTGCGGCTGCGGTGTATCCGTCGGGATATCGATGGTGACAGGCGTGATGCCCGCCAGATCAACGCTCAATGGAATCGGCAGCGGCCGTACCAGCGTGGCATCCGATTCATCAGCCGGCAGTTGATCCAGCGCCAACAACAACGCTGCCGCATCCGGATAACGCTCCGCCGGGTCCTTGGCCAACAACTTGCGCAGCACACCCTGGTAGCGCCCGTGATGCACCGGCAATTCCGGCAAGGGTTCAGTCAAGTGCGCCAGAGCGGTGGAAAGCGCATCGGTGCCGTTGTAAGGCAGCTTGCCGACGAGGATTTCATACAGCACCACGCCCAGCGCGTAGAGGTCGGCGCGGCCATCAATCTCCTGGCCCCGCGCCTGCTCGGGGCTCATGTAGCTCGGCGTGCCCACGGCAAACCCGGCCTGGGTGAATTGGGTGCGATCGTCCAGCGACTTGGCAATCCCGAAGTCCGACAACACCGCCGTGCCATCGGCCCGGAACAGAATGTTCGCCGGCTTGACGTCGCGGTGCACCAGCCCTTGGGCATGGGCATAGCCCAGGGCCGAGGCAATCTGGCGGATGAGCGTCACGCCCTGCTCCGGGGTCAGCCCAGCAGCAATGCGCTCCTTGAGCGTGCCGTTGGGCAGGTATTCCATGGCCATGTAATAAAGCTCACCGACGTTGCCGATGTCATGGATGGTCACCGTGTGCGGGTGTGACAAGCGCGCCAGGGTCTTGCCCTCGCGCAGGAAGCGTTCGCAGAAACTCGGGTCGGCCGCCAGCGCCGCCGCCATCACCTTCAGCGCCACCTTGCGCTCCAGCGAGCGCTGGGTCGCCAGGTACACGCTGGCCATGGCGCCTTCGCCAATCTCGCCTTCGATGTCATAACCCGGAATGACGATGTTCATGACGAGACCTTCACAACGAGGGTGGTGATGTTGTCCGGTGCGCCTCGGTTGAGGCCCAGGTGCACCAGGCTGCGCACGATTTCATCCGGCGCGTCATGGCTGAGCACGTCGCGGATTTCGTGGTCTTCGACGGTTTTGTTGAGGCCATCACTGCACAGCAAATAGCTGTCGCCGGGAGCGATCAACAGGTCCACCGAGGCGACGTTCAACTGGGCCTCAACGCCAATGGCGCGGGTGACGATATTGGAGCGCGGGTGGGTGCGGGCGTCGGCTTCGCTGAGCAGGCCGCTGTCTTGCAGGTCTTGTACGTAGCTGTGGTCGCGGGAAATGCTTTCCAGCACGCCGTCGCGCAAGCGATACAGGCGACTGTCGCCCGCCCACAGGCACACCCCGCGCAAGCCGCGCGCGGCGAACACCACCACGGTGCTGCCCATCATGGTCACGCCACGGTTGGCGGTTTCTTCGCGCACGGCCGCGTTGATGCGCAGCAGGTCATTGCGCAGCGCCGCCGAGTATTCGTCCAGGGAGCGGCCCAGCGGCACATGGCGCAGGCTATCGACGATCAAGCTGCTGACATAGTCCCCCGCCGCGTGCCCGCCCATGCCATCGGCCACCACCCACAGGCGGTTTTCCGGCAGGTCCAGAAAGGCATCTTCGTTGACTTGGCGAACCATGCCCACATGGCTTTTGCTCGCGGATTTGTACGTCACGCCCATCTACACCACACCTTCTTGTCCGAGCAAAAACTGCGCAAAATCGCTGGCGGCAGGCAAGCCCTGGCACCGTAATAAACCGGGGGAGATACGCTGCGAACCTCGCCCCCACCACAGGCTTGCACCCTCGCACGCCTGTTCGGCCAGCGCGGTCATACGCTGGTGCGGCACGGTGGCTGCCACCCTTTGCAGGCCGGCGAAACGGCTGTCCACCGCCCGCGGCTCGCTGGTCGGCACGCCCAACTCGTCGAGCCCGGCGTTGAAGCTTTCGAAGGTCGCGCCGCTGTCGAGGGTGCTGAGCAACAAGGTTTCAGCCTGCTCGAACCAGGCGTCCGAACCGCCCACCAGCGACGCCGGGTTGGTGTCGTGATCCAGCAAGGTCACCACCGCCAGCGGAAAATACCGCCCAACCCGGTCAATGCTCGGCATCACCACGCCCGCTGCCGCATCCGGCCCGCACACGCCCGGCGCCAGCACAAAGCGCCACAACGGGCTGACCAGGTACGCATTCAGCCAGTCAGCGCCGAGGCTGTTCTGGCTGGCGAGCAAACCCGCTGCCAGCCAACTGTCCCACGGGCCGATAAAGCTCTGGGGCAAGGCGCGGCTGACGAAGTCCCCGCGGCTGGCCAACTTGCCGTAGAAACCCAGGGCCGTCATAGCCGCTCCGGCAGGCTGAAGCCGCTGAGCACGCGGCTCTTGAATGGGTTGAACGCACTGTTGGCGCGCAACTCGTAGGCGATGCTCGCACCATCGACCCGCAGGCGCAGGTTGAAACGGTCCGGCGAGTTGCCTGCCGTGAGGTCTGATTGCTCCAGCAGACGGAACCAGGCCCACGGGCCGTCCAGGGTGATACCGGAGCGACCACTGGCCGACGGCGGCATGATGGAAATACGCACCACGCCAATGCTGCCGGGGTTCGGCCATTGCATCGCCACCGGCCGGCTCGGGCCGTGGTCGTAGCTCAATTGCTGGCCGTCCAGATCAAGCAGGAACTGGGTGATGGTGGGGTCCATCGACACCGGCTTGAGTTCGAAACGCACGATGGGTTGGGTGCCACCGGAGCGGAAGAACGCGTCCCGAATCGTCGCCGCCCGCTGGAAGGTTTGCAGCACGCCAGGAGCAATTCCCAGCTTCTGCGCCGCCCCCGGTTGCCAGCGCCAGGTCTGTGCCGACGTGTCCACATAGGGCTGCAGGTATTTGCGGAAGTAGTTGTCCATCACCCCGCCCACACCGAAAAACTGGCCGAAGTCATCCAGGGTGGCGTCCCGCGCACTGCCCGGCGACATCGGGTAGCGCCCGGCCAACGACTGGCGATACACGTTGACCACTTCACTGACCCAGGCCGCGTTCATCTGGTTACGCACCCCGCCCATCATGCTGTTGGTGGTGGAATTGACCACCGACTTGACCATGCCCTGCACCAGCGGCGGCTGGCGCTCGGCGTTCAGGCTGACCCGCGTGGCGGCAGCCGCCGCCTGGTTCTTGGCCTCGCCGAGCAAGGCATCGCCGCTGGCACCGACCATGGCGCTGACCTGCACATACAGCGCATTCATGTCCGACAGCAGGCCGTCGATGGCCGCTGGTTCGCCTTCGTTTTTGCTGACGATGCTGTTGAGTTCGGCAAAGTGCGCGGTCACAGGATCATCCGCCGGTGCCGGGGCATTCGCCGTCGGTTGCGCCTCGCCCAGCAAGCTGCCGAGGCGCTCCTTGAGCTTGTCCACGCCGCCTTCCACCGGCACGCCTTTGGCGGCCAGTTGGCGTTCTTCGGCTTGCAGGTCGGTTTCCCTGGCGACCGCCACCAACAGTTTTTTCAGCGGCGAGGTGGGACCGGAAATCACCCGCAGCACATCGGCGGCCTGTGCCACGCTGGTGATCGGCACAAAGTCGATGTCGGCGAGCAACGCGTCCCACTGGCGCTGGTAATCCTGGAAGTACAAGCGGCGCACGTCGGCGGCCAGGCTCACCACGTTCTGCTGGTCGGCCTGTTCATGGCCCAGCACCCACTGCTCTTCAGCCAGGGTGCCGGCCTGGTTCAGGCTGCTGAGCAAGAACGCCTGGCGATAGCCCTTGGCAGTGAAGAAACCACTCAACGGCTCGCCCAACGGCTTGCCGCTCTTGCGGCTGAACACCAGTGCGGCATCGCGACCGGCGGCCTCATTGAGACGAAAGTCCGGGATACCCTCGGGCAGCTTCTGGCGCTTGACGCGGTCGTACACGCGCTGGGCTACCGGCAATTGCTGCAATTGGCGACGCAGGTCGTCGATCAGGCGTGGGTCCAGGCGCGCGCTCGGCGGGTGACGTTCGAACAGCGCTTGCAAGTGCCCAGCCAGGGCCTGGCGCTGGTCGGCCGGCAGGTCGCGGGGCAGGTTGCGGTCCCAGTCCAGGGCGATCCAGGCCTTGATGAAGTCCGGGTCGTAATGCTCAGTGTCGGCGAGCATCAGGTAAGCCTTGAGGCCCTCATAGAGAAAGTCCGAGTTGCCGCCGCCGTGCAGTTGCTCTTCGATACGCGTCACCAGGCGTGGCGCGAACACGGCGATCAAGAGTTTGCGGTACACGCTGGCAGACTCGGCTTCGAGCATATCGCCCTGGTACAGCCCCAGCCCTTCGGACCAGCTCGGTGAATCCCCCGCCAAGTTCTTCACCGCGTTGAGCAACGGCAGCACGGCGAGCACTTCCCGTTGTGCCGGGCTCAGGTTCTGTACGGTCTGGCCCAGTGGCGCGACCTTCTGATCGACCTGGGCGATATACGCTTGGTTGGCGCGATAGCTCACCCACCACAGGCTGCTGACCACCACCACCAGCGCGACGGTGGCCGCCAGTACGCCACGGGCGATCCACTTGCGGCGTCGCTCGACCTTCGGGTTCACACCCACCAAACCACGCTCGGCAAAGCCCACGGCGGTGAAGAGTTTTTCGATGAAGTAACTGCGCCCGGTGCCGCTCTGGCGCGCCAGGTGCTGGCGGTCCAGGTTCATACTCTGGGCCATGGCACCGATCAGGCGGTCAATCGGGCTGCCTTCCTGGGTGCCGCTGGTGAAGTACACGCCACGCAGCAACACGCGCTCTTCAAAGGCATTGGGTTTGAACACGCCTTCGAGAAAGCTTTGCAGGCAATCTTTCAGCGCGCCGAACTGCTGCGGGAAGCCGTAGATCAGATCACGTCGTGCCGGGTCGCGTTCCTGTTGCAAGCGCTCGACCAGGCGTTCGTTGAGACGCTGCTCCAGGCCCGCGAACTCGCTTTGCAGGTGCGCCAGCGGGCTGTCGCTGTTTTTGCCGTCGTCCAGGGCAAAGGTCATGCCCCACACCTGGGCGCGCTCTTCCTTGCTCAGGTTGTCGAAGAACTCCATGAAGCCCGGCACCAGGTCGAGCTTGGTGAGCATCAGGTAGATGGGGAAACGCACGCCCAACTGCGTATACAACTCCTGGATGCGCAGGCGAATCGCGGCGGCATGGGCTGCGCGCTCGGTGTCGGTGCCCAGCAGCAGATCCGAGAGGCTGATGGCGATAAACGCCCCGTCGATCGGCCGGCGCGAACGCTGCTTTTTCAGCAAGTCGAGAAAGCCCAGCCAGGCGGCTTTGTCCACCGTGGAGTTGCTGTCCTGGGTGGTATAGCGGCCAGCGGTGTCGAGCAATACGGCCTGGTCGGTAAACCACCAGTCGCAGTTGCGCGTACCACCCACGCCCCGCACCGCACCGGCGCCCAATTGCGCCGCCAGCGGGAAATGCAGCCCGGAATTGACCAGCGCGGTAGTCTTGCCCGAGCCCGGCGGGCCGATGATCACATACCACGGCAACTCGTAGAGGTTGCGGCGCTCATCGCCGCCCAGCTTGGCCTTTTTCAGCAGTGCCAGGGCTTCGTCCATGCGCTGGCGCAGCGTGGACAGCTCTTCGGCGGTCGCAACGCTGTTGGGGTCGACCGGGGTTTCTGCGGCCAGGCTGCGCATCACTTCGGCGGCCTGGCGACGGGCCTGAATAATGCGGAACACGCGGTAGGCCACCCACAGCGCAAACACCAGCAGGATCAGCGCCCAACGGCGCCCTTCGGGCACCAGCACGTCCAGCAGCGGGCCAACAAACCAGATGATCAGGCTCAGGGCAATCAGGCCCAGCACGGGGATCACCCAGCGAATCATGAAACTGAAAAACGCCTTCACTCGACGCCCTCCGCCAATACGGTGATTTCAACCCGACGATTGCGGGCACGGCCTTCGGCAGTACTGTTAGTGGCCAACGGCTCCGTGTCGCTGCGGCCTTCGGCACTGAAGCGTTCGGCCTGGCCGGTCTTGGCCGCGAGAATCTCCAGCACCGACTTGGCCCGGGCTTCGGACAACGCCCAGTTGGACGGGAAGCGCAACGTGGCAATCGGGCGGTTGTCGCTGTGCCCGGTGACACGCACCTGGCCCTTGACCTTGCGAATGGCGTCAGCGATGCGCAGCATCAGCGGTTGGTAGTCATCGACGATGCTGGAGCTGGCCGAGGCGAACAACTCATCGCCACGAATGGTCACCACAGAGCGGTCAACCTTGTCTTCCACCGCCACGCGGCCGGCCTTGATGTCATCGGCCAGGAACCCGGCCAGGCGTGGGCGCTCAATCACTTTGGGCTGCGCCACCGGACGGTCGATGGCCTGCACCGGGATCTCGCCCAGGGCATGAATATTCTTGAACACCGGCTCGGCGTCCGAGGCCAGCTTCAGGCGCAGGCCGAACAGCAACGCCAACAGCAGCGCCAAGCCAATCGCCACGGCAATCCATGGCGGCATGAATTGCGCCAGGCGATCACGGGCCACGGTCACACCGCGCCAGTGCGGCGACAGCTCACGCTCGTGCTCGCCACGGGCGCTGCGTATCGCTGCGGCGGTGCGTTCGCGCAAGGCTTCCAACTGGCTGCGCCCGTCGGTCATCACCCGGTAACGCCCTTCAAAACCCAGGCACATGCACAGGTACAACAGCTCCAGCAGGTACAGGCGTTCCCGTGGGCTTTGCAGACAGTGGTCAAGCAACTGGAAAACCTTTTCGCCCCCCCAGGCTTCGTTGTGCACGGTGATCAGCAGGCTCTGCTTACCCCAGTCACTGGTGCTGCCCCACGGCGTGCTCAGCACCGCTTCATCCAAGGCAGTGCACAGCGCGTAACGGGCCAACAGCACTTCATTGCGTGCCACACCGGCGGCTTCGGCGCGTTCTTCGAACTGGCGCAGGTACGCCAGCAACTGCGCACGCAGGCTGGCCGGCGCGGGATGGGCAATGGTGTTGCGCAACCGCGTCAACAACGCCAGCAACGGGCCGGCGGCACTTTCCAGCGGGTTGAGGCCCTGGCTCTTGCCGGTGAGGATCGGCGCAGCCGGCATCGACAGCGGCGCAGGTTCGGCACGCGCGGGTGCAGGTTCTCGGCCACCCGGGCGCGGCATGAACTGGGTGCGGTCATCATCATTGGGATGCATCGCCAATTATCCTCGGATCGCCCAGAAGGCCAGGTTCAAGCCCGGGAACTGCCCGGCGATATGGAAGGCGAAACCGCCGGAATTATTCAGCTGCTGCCAGTGCTCGCTGCCACGGTCCAGCTCGTAGTAGGTGCTGCCAGCGTGGTAAGGCAACTGGCGTGGCGCCACCGGCAACGGCAGCAGGCCGATGCCCGGCAGTTGCAGGTTGACCATGTCGCGGATGTGCTCCACCGAGCCGACCTTGCTCTGCTGGCCGAAACGCGCACGCAGGGTTTCGCCGGGCACATCGGCGCGTACCACGAGGATGAAACTGGCGTTGTCGAGCAGGGTCTTGTCGGCCAGCATCGCCACATGGATGCCGTAGGCTTTCTCCACAATCGGGATCGGCGTGGCCTTGCTGTCGATCAGCATCGACAGCGCCTCACGCAGGGCCGCCATCACCGGCATGAAGCTCAAGGCCAGGTCGTCGTGCTGGTACTGCGGGTATTCGTGGGGGCGACGGCTGGAGGTTGAGAAGGTGGAAAATTCACCGGCCAGGCTGACCAGTTCGCTGAAGAAGCGCTCCGGGTGCAACGGGCTCAACTGGCTGAAGTGCTGGATCAGCGGCTGGGCGCGGTTGACCAGTTGCAGCAGCATGAAGTCGGCGATCTCCGAGGCCCCCCCGGCACCCGAGGCCACCACGCGGCCGGCCAGGGCTTCGCCACGCTGGTGCAACAGGCCCAGCAGTTCGCTGCGAAAGGCCGTCAGCGGTTTGCTCGCGGCCACGTCCAGCACGGGCGGGATGTAAGTGTCATCGAGCACCAACGCACGGTCGGCACGCTTTTCCTTGATGCGTACCAGGCCGATGGCCGCGTAGTCGCTGATGCCGTCCTGCGCCGTCAGCAGGCGCAACGCCCGCGACCCCACGGCCACCGGTGCACGGTTTTCGAACGGGGCGTTGTCGTCGCGCACTTCACGCACCTGGCTCACGTAGCGCGCGGCTTCCAGGGCCTCGCCCTCGTCCACCGTGTCACGGGCGCCGGCACGCTTGAGCGGCAGGGCCAGGTAGACCAGGCCGTCGCGCAGGTTGTCGTCGATATTCAACGGGCTCGGCGCCAGGTCGTCCTGGGGAATATTGAACGGCGTGCCATCGGGCAACAGGCCGCGGGCCGACACGATCGCCAGCTTGCCCTGGGCCAGCAGGCCCTGGTCGATCAGCAGCTCGGAGAACCCCCAGGCACCCGCCGACAACGGGCGGCTGCGGGCATCGATCAGGTTTTCCAGGTAACGGTCATGCTGCTGGAAGTGCTGCGTTCCGATGAACATGCCTTCCGACCAGACCACGCGATTGTTCCAGGACATGGGGGCTCCGATTGCTTGTTATTGGGCTGGGCTGGATGGGGAAACCACGACGTCGGCGCGCACGGCATGCACGTCGAGGCTGATCTGGTATTCGCTGTATTGGCGCGGCGGCACGTTGATGACCGTGCGCCATTGCGCACGGTCCAACTCGCGGTAGCCCACCAGCAAGCCGATCTGGCGCGTGGACGGGTCGAGATCGCGCTGCAGGCTCAGTTGTTGGCCGGGCTGCACCATCACTTCGTCCTGGTCCAGCAGGTCGAGGCCGAGGGTGGATTGCGCACGGTCAGCCAGGGCGAAGTAATCGGAGCGTGAAAAGGTCGCGGCGTTTTTCAATTCGAAAATGCGCACCCGCACCGGCGCGGCCTGGCCGTTGGCACCGGGGTTAAGCCCGGCAATCGCGTGAAAATGCAGCTCAACGGCGGCCGTGTCAGCTTCGGCCTCGGCAGCCGCCTGGGGTTTGGCAGTGTCGTTGGCACACGCCGTCAGCAGCAGCACGGTGGCGGCTGCGAGTAAAAACCTGGGAATCATCCTGCGTCCTCAATGACGTATTTAGCTATCCGTTTTATCCATTGGTGCGAGGCGTTTTCAGCGTCGCTGTCGTGCACTGTGTTCTTCGTAGGCCCGGCTGAATTCACGACCGAACAAGTCCTGGAAATCGTCCTGGGCCTCGCGGGAAATGTTGCTGTAGAGCTCGGTGAACTGCTGCCAGTACTGGGCCTGGCGCGAACCGTTGAACAGACTGGAGAGGCCGCCGGGTTTGCCCATGCGCTCCTCCAATTGCGCCGGTTCAAACCGCGTGAGCAGGTGCTTGATCGCCGCTTCCACGCCAGCCATCACGGCCAACTGGTGGGCGCGCAGGTCGTCGAAACTGTCACGTACGGCAAGGTCCGGCGCCATGAACGCCTGGTTGCCATGACGCAGCAACAGCAGTAACGCTTCATCGGCATTCGGGGCGAATTTCAATGGGTTGTTTTCGGCGGGGCGGATCATCGTCTGCTGCATGCGGAACTCGCCCTTGAGGCTGGCACGGGCGCGCAATACGTCGATCAGGCCCTCGACCATCAGCCGGTAGCTGCGGCCGATGCTTTCCATCTGCGCGCAGGCGTCGGCTTTGTCCAGGCGCAACTGGTCCAGGCCCGCACCGCGCAGGAAGGCTTGCAGGAGGTCCGGTGGTGGCTCGGCATTGGCCACGGGGAGCGCAACAGGCTCGACCACGGGCGGCGGCGGGATGATCGGTGCTGGGGCGGGCGCAGCATTGACGACGGGTGCGGGCGCGTCGCTGAACAGGTCCCAGTCTTCGGGAATCACCGAGCCTTGCACCAATGGCTTTTCGGGCGCCGGTACGGCCACTGGAGCCGGGGGGCGAAAATCGTGTTGCTCGGACGGCACATGGTCCGCCACGGTGGGCGGCGGCACGGCGGAGGGGCTGAGGAAGTCGAACAGGTCTGGCAAGGTTTCCATGGACGAGGCGCCCTGGAACTGCGGCGCGATCATCGGCGTGGGCACAGGTTGGCTCGCCACGGCGCCCATCAGCGCTTCAAAGCTGTTGGGTGAGTCACCGGCAAATGGCTGGCTGTCGATGGCCTGCACGTTAAAGTCGATGCGCGCCTGGATTTCGTAATCGCCGATGCGGATCAACTCGCCATCTTGCAACGGCTCGCTGTTACCCCGACGCATACGAATACCCGCCTTGACCAACTCCACACCATTGGTGCTGTTATCGGTCAAATAATAACGGCCATCTTTGTATTGAATAACGCAATGTTGCGAAGAGACGAGACGCTCAGGATCGGGCAATACCCAGTCATTGTCAGAACTACGGCCAATAGCCATCACGCCCTGATCCATGGACTTTTCGGGGCATTGCCCAGGGGTGATCTTGTGATAACTAGTGATAGTCAAACACAGCGACATCTTGCCTCCTTGCTGATACATCGCGCGCAGTCTACCCAGGAGGCAGCACCGCCCTGGAGAGTCCCGTCCTGTCGTACAAACGACCGCCAAAATCTGCTTTTACCAGCATGATCGCTGATCTTAACTGGCTTCCATGACAAAAATCCGCTCTGGGCGCGCCTTTCGACTCGCCAGTCGCGCAGGTTGTTAAACACCGCACATCTGTCACAGAGGGCGAATAGCTTACCTTGACAAGCCATAAGTACTACACCAAAAATGCACAACTTCTTGAACATCAGTGATGGCACAGTAGTGGCGCGCTGAGTGTATGACCAAGAAAACATGCAAAGTTCATTACGCAACTAGTGCATGAATTGCCCGCCATCCAGCGGGCCGATAAGGAGATCGAATTCAGTGGATGTGCCGTTGCTGCTCACCGCCGTTTCCGCGACGTCGCCCTGTGGCGAGGACATGGAATATGACGCGCAATTTCTGCAGTTGGAACGTGATGCCAAGGGCCAACCCGAACGCAGCATGGGCGACTCGATCCTGCCCGCTGAGCCGCCCGAGTGGCGCAGCATCCAGCAGCAAAGCCTCGACCTGTTGCAGCGCAGCAAAGACCTGCGCATCACCCACTTTCTGCTGCAAAGCACCCTCGCCCTCCAGGGTGTGGCCGGGCTGGCCGAAGTCCTCACGCTGATCGACGCCTTGCTGCGCCAATACTGGGCCGATCTGCACCCGCGCCTGGATGCCGACGATGACAACGACCCCACCGTACGCATCAACGCCCTTACCGGCCTGACCTGCGAAACCAATATTCGGCTGCTGCGCGAAAGCATCCTGACACGCTCGCGCACCTTCGGGCCCGTGAGCCTGCGCGCCGCGCTCAACGCCAGCGGCCTGCAGAGTTTTGCCGATGAGCAGTTGGGCAACCAGCAACTCAACGCCGCGTTCCTGGACAGCGACCCCGAACAACTGCAAGCCACCCGTGACGCCTTGAGCGCGGCGCGTGCGGCGTGCGAGGCCATTGAGCAACAGGTCAATGACCAAGTCGGTTCCGCCCAGGGCGTGGACCTAAGCGCCTTGAAGCAGCCGCTCAAACAGGCCCTGCAACTTCTCAATCAAGCGGTGCCAGGCACCGACAGCAGCAGCGATCCCGAGGCCGTCAGTGAAGACAATGCCCCCTCGGTCGACGCCGCCGCGCCCGCAGCCCCTCGCCCGACGGGCGACATCGCCACTCGCGATGATGTGCTGCGCAGCCTCGACAAAATCCTCGCGTACTACACCCGCCACGAGCCTTCGAGCCCGCTGCCTGTGCTGTTGAACCGAGCCAAGAATCTGGTACATGCCGACTTTGCGGCCATCGTGCGCAATCTGATTCCCGATGGCATGTCCCAATTTGAAAACCTGCGCGGCCCCGACAGCGAGTAAGCCGCCGGACCGTGCAGTAACAACACCGTCGCTCAAGCGACCAGGAGCAGCAACGTGGCGAAGCAAAGTTCTCAGAAATTCATCGCGCGCAACCGTGCGCCTCGAGTGCAGATCGAGTACGACGTCGAGCTTTACGGCGCCGAGAAAAAGGTCCAGTTGCCCTTCGTGATGGGCGTGATGGCCGACCTCGCCGGCAAGCCTGCCGAGCCGCTGGCACCCGTGGCCGACCGCAAGTTCCTTGAAGTGGACGTCGACAACTTCGACTCACGCCTCAAAGCCATGCAGCCACGCGTCGCGTTCCACGTACCCAATGAGCTGACAGGCGAAGGCAACCTGAGCCTGGACATCACCTTCGAGAGCATGGACGACTTCAGCCCGGCCGCCGTGGCCCGCAAGGTCGACTCCCTGAACCAGTTGCTCGAAGCCCGCACCCAATTGGCCAACCTGCTGACCTACATGGACGGCAAGACTGGCGCTGAAGAAATCATCATGAAGGCGATCAAGGACCCGGCATTGCTTCAGGCACTTGCCAGCGCGCCCAAGCCTGCAGGGGAGCAGTAATCATGACGGACAATACCGCCCGCGAAGGCAGCCAGATCCTGGGTACCACCGAAGAAGCCAGCGAGTTCGCGAACCTGCTGCTGCAAGAATTCAAGCCCAAGACCGAGCGTGCCCGCGAAGCCGTTGAAACCGCGGTGCGCACCCTGGCTGAACAGGCTCTGGCGCAAACCGACCTGGTGTCCAACGACGCGATCAAGTCGATCGAATCGATCATCGCCGCCATCGACGCCAAGCTCACCGCCCAGGTCAACCAGATCATCCACCATCAGGATTTCCAACAACTGGAAAGCGCCTGGCGTGGCCTGCATTACCTGGTCAATAACACCGAGAGCGATGAGCAACTGAAGATTCGCGTGCTCAACATATCCAAGCCAGACCTGCACAAGACCCTGAAGAAATTCAAGGGCACCGCGTGGGACCAGAGCCCGATCTTCAAGAAGATGTACGAAGAAGAATACGGCCAGTTCGGTGGCGAACCTTACGGCTGCCTGGTGGGTGACTACTACTTCGACCAGTCGCCGCCCGACGTGGAACTGCTGGGCGAGCTGTCGAAAGTCTGCGCCGCCATGCACTCGCCTTTCATCGCTGCGGCCTCGCCGACCGTGATGGGCATGGGCTCGTGGCAGGAACTGTCGAACCCACGCGACCTGACCAAAATCTTCACCACCCCGGAATACGCCGGCTGGCGCTCGCTGCGTGAATCGGAAGACTCGCGTTACATCGGCCTGACCATGCCGCGCTTCCTGGCACGCCTGCCGTACGGCGCCAAGACCGATCCGGTGGAAGCCTTCGCTTTCGAAGAAAACACCGACGGCGCCGACAGCTCCAAGTACACCTGGGCCAACGCCGCCTACGCCATGGCAGTGAACATCAACCGTTCGTTCAAGCACTACGGCTGGTGCTCGCGCATCCGCGGCATCGAGTCTGGTGGTGAAGTGGAAAACCTGCCGGCCCACACGTTCCCTACCGATGACGGTGGCGTGGACATGAAGTGCCCGACCGAAATCGCCATCAGTGACCGCCGTGAAGCGGAACTGGCGAAGAACGGTTTCATGCCGCTGCTGCACAAGAAAAACACCGACTTCGCCGCGTTCATCGGCGCCCAGTCGCTGCAGAAACCTGCCGAATACGACGACCCGGACGCCACCGCCAACGCCAACCTGGCCGCACGCCTGCCATACCTGTTCGCCACCTGCCGTTTCGCCCACTACTTGAAGTGCATCGTGCGCGACAAGGTCGGCTCCTTCAAAGAGAAGGACGAAATGCAGCGCTGGTTGCAGGACTGGATCCTCAACTACGTCGACGGCGACCCGGCGCACTCCACCGAAACCACCAAGGCCCAGCACCCGTTGGCGGCGGCCGAAGTGATCGTGGAAGAAGTCGAAGGCAACCCTGGGTATTACAACTCCAAGTTCTACCTGCGCCCGCACTATCAGCTTGAAGGGCTGACGGTGTCGCTGCGCCTGGTATCGAAACTGCCTTCGGCAAAAAGCGCATAAGTAACGATTGAGCTAGCTCTTCTGTGGGAGCCGGGCTTGCCCGCGATGCAGGCGATGCGGTCTGCCAGTCAGACCGCGTTGATGCAATCGCAGGCAAGCCAGCTCCCACAGAAAAGCACTGCCCTTTGGGCATAACCCATTCAGTGGCCTGAGCCACACAGGGAGAAAACATGGCTGTTGATATTTTCATCAAGATCGGCGACATCAAGGGCGAGTCCATGGACAAGGCCCACAAGGACGAAATCGATGTGTTGAACTGGAGCTGGGGCATGTCCCAGTCCGGCAACATGCACGTCGGCGGTGGCGGTGGCGCGGGCAAGGTGAATATCCAGGACCTGTCGCTGACCAAATACGTCGACAAGGCTTCGCCCAACCTGATGATGCACTGCGCCAGCGGCAAGCACATCGACAAGGTCAAGCTGACCGTGCGCAAGGCCGGTGGCGAGAGCCAGGTCGAGTACATGGTAATCAACCTGGAAGAAGTGCTGGTCACCTCCTTGAGCACTGGCGGTTCGGGCAGCGATGATCGCCTGACCGAAAACGTCACCCTGAACTTTGCCCAAGTGATGGTCGACTACCAGCCGCAGAAAGCCGACGGCACCAAAGACGGCGGCGCCATCAAGTTTGGCTGGAACATCCGCTCCAACACCAAACGCTGATAGCCCGTGTGGCCGTGGCCCGGTGCCACGGCCATTGTGTCCCTCTCGCAACCCGTCCGTGGAGCTGCTTTGGTGGTAACTGAAATCGCTTCCCGCGACCGTCTGCAACCGTCCCTGCTGGACCGGTTGACCGACGACGACCCGACCAACCCCAAGGAAAGCGCCGACAAACGTGTGCTGTCCCTGACCCAATTGAAGGCCTCGGTGCTGCGTGACCTGGCGTGGTTGCTTAACACCACCTCGTTACTCGATACCGATGCCACGCTGCACACCCCGGCCGGCACTTCGGTGGTCAATTACGGCCTGCCGGCACTGGCGGGCAACAGCGCTTCGAGCGTCGATATCAAAGCCCTGGAAGCTTTGATTTACCAGGCCATCGCCACCTTCGAGCCGCGTATTTTGCGCCACACATTGCGAGTCAAGGCGCGCATGGGCCATGGCGAGATGAATCACAACGCCCTGAGTTTCGAAATTGAAGGCGACCTGTGGGCACAGCCGGTGCCGTTGCGTTTGCTGTTGCAGACCGACGTGGACCTGGAGTCCGGCCATGTGCGCGTGCTCAATGCCGACCAGCGGAGACGCCCATGAACCCGCGCCTGCTGGAGCTGTACAACCAGGAACTGCACCACGTGCGCGAAAGCGCTGCCGAGTTCGCCAAGGAATACCCGAAGATCGCCAGTCGGCTGACCCTGTCCGGTATGGACTGCGCCGACCCGTACGTCGAACGTTTGCTTGAAGGCTTCGCCTATCTCACGGCCCGTGTGCAGCTCAAGCTCGACGCCGAGTACCCGACCTTCACCCACAACTTGCTGGAAATCGCCTACCCGCACTACCTGGCACCGACGCCGTCGATGACCGTAGTGCAACTGCAGACCGACCCCGATGAAGGCTCCCTGGCCGGCGGTTTCCCGCTACCCCGTGATACGGTGCTGCGTGCCGCCCTGGGCCGTGAAACCCAGACCTGCTGCGAGTACCGCACCGCGCACCCGGTGACGCTGTGGCCGTTGCAGGTCAGCAACGCCGAATATTTCGGCAACCCCGCCGCCGTGCTCGGGCGCCTGGCCGCCAGCGAACCGAAAGCCAAGGCCGGCCTGCGCCTGACCCTGCGCACCGGTGCCGAGCTGCCGTTCAACAGCCTCGACCTGGAGACCTTGCCGCTGTACCTGAGCGGCGCTGATGAACAACCGTTTCGCCTCTACGAACAACTGCTGGGCAACGCCTGCGCGGTGTTTGCGCGCCAGCCCGGTGGCGATTGGGTCGAGCGCCTGCCCCAGGGCGCGTTGCGCTCGCGGGGGTTCGATGATGCCGATGCGGCCATGCCGGTGGTGGCGCGGGCGTTCCAGGGCTATCGCCTGTTGCAGGAATACTTTGCCCTGCCCCATCGCTTCCTGTTCGTTGAGTTCGCCGAGTTGAGCCGTGCAGTCAAACGGTGTGACGGCCAGGAGCTGGAACTGATCGTGCTGTTCGACCGCCACGAACCGAGCCTGGAAGGCAGTGTCGGCGCGGCGCAGTTCTTGCCGTTCTGCACGCCCGCCATCAACCTGTTCCCCAAGCGCGTGGACCGCATCCATTTGTCCGACCGGGTCAATGAACACCACGTGATCGCCGACCGTACGCGGCCGATGGATTTCGAGATTCACTCCTTGAGCGGCATTACTGGCCATGGCACCGGACCGGAGCAGCCGTTCTTGCCGTTCTATGCGGTGCGCGATCCGTCGCGCTATGGCCGCGACCAGGCGTATTACAGCGTGCGCCGCGAACCGCGGGTGCTGTCCAGCGATCAGCGCCGCAATGGCCCGCGCTCCACTTATGTGGGCAGTGAAACCTTCGTCAGCCTGGTGGACAGCCGCCAGGCGCCATATCGCCATGACCTGCGTCAACTGGGCGTGACGGCGCTGTGCACCAACCGCGACCTGCCGCTGTTCATGAGCGTGGGCAACGGCAAGACCGACTTCACCCTGGCCGACAGTGCGCCGGTACTGGCCGTGCGGTGCGTCGCCGGTCCAAGCCGCCCGCGTGCCAGCCACGCACATGACGCCAAGGCCTGGCGCCTGATCAGCCAGTTGTCGCTCAACTACCTCTCCTTGAGCGAACAGGGCCAGGGCGCCGGCGCCTTGCGCGAACTGCTGCGCCTGTACGGCGACAGCAATGACGCCGCCCTGCAATTGCAGATCGAGGGCCTGCGCGAAGTCAGCAGCAAGGCGGTGACCCGACGCCTGCCGATGCCTGGCCCGATTGTGTTTGGCCGCGGCCTGGAAATCACCTTGGAGTTCGATGAAAACGCGTTTCGCGGCACCGGCGTGTTCCTGCTCGGTGCAGTGCTGGAGCGCTTCCTGGCACGCTACGTGTCGATCAACAGCTTTACCGAGACGGTGATCCGTACCACCGAACGCGGCGAGATCATGCGATGGAAAGCCAAGCCCGGACGGCGTCCGACCCTGTGAGAACCCTGGACGCGATGCACCAGGAGCCCTGGGAATATGACTTCTTCCAGGCATTGCGGCGCATCGAGTGCGAAACACCCGAGCTGCCACGCCTGGGCCATTCCCTGCGCCTGGCCGATGATCCGCTGCGCCTGGGGCAGCAGGCCGATTGTACCTTCGCACCCGCCACCCTTGCCTCGGTCGACCCCGGTGGCGACGGCAAGCCGGCGCGGTTGGAGCAGTTCTTTTTCGGCCTCGGCGGCCCCAACGGGCCGCTGCCGCTGCACATCACCGAGTACGTGCGCGAGCGCCAACGCAACAACGCCGACAGCACCAGCAAGCAGTTCCTGGATGTGTTCCACCATCGCCTGCTGACCCTGTTCTATCGGGCCTGGGCCGAGGCGCGGCCAACGGTCAGCCACGACCGCCCGGACGATGACTACTGGTCCGCCCGCCTCGCCGCCCTGAGTGGCCGTGGGATGCCGAGCCTGCTCAATCAAGGGATGATCCCCGATACCGCGAAGCTGCATTACAGCGGCCATCTGTCGGCGCAAACCCGCTACCCGGATGGTTTGAAAGCGATCCTCAGCGAGTACTTCGGCCTGCCGGTAGAGATCGAGGAATACGTCGGCCAATGGCTGGAGCTGCCCGAACGCAGCCGCGTGGGGGTCAGCGCCAACCAGTTGGGCGTGGACTTCTGCCTGGGCAGCCACGTGTGGGACCGCCAGCACAAATTCCGCATCCGCCTGGGCCCGCTCACGCTGGATGACTACATGGGCATGCTGCCCGGCCAACAGCCGTTCAACGAGCTGGTGGCGTGGGTGGCCGAGTACCTGGGCCATGAATTGGACTGGGATTTGAACCTGGTTTTGCAACAACCCGAAGTTCCGGCGCTGCAACTCAACGGCCAGTTCCGCCTGGGCTTCAACACCTGGCTCGGCCAACCTGCGCATGACGCCAACGACCTAATCCTGGCCCGGCATTACGCCGACCACGCCACCACCTCAAGGAATCCAGAGCATGGGTGAAATCAGTCGCGCCGCACTGTTCGGCAAACTCAACAGCGTGGCCTACAAAGCCATCGAAGCCGCCACCGTGTTCTGCAAGTTGCGGGGCAATCCGTATGTGGAACTGGCCCACTGGTTTCACCAGTTGCTGCAACTGCAGGACTCGGATCTGCACCGCATCATCCGCCAGTTCAACGTGGAGCCGGCGCGCCTGGCCCGCGACCTCACCGAAGCCCTGGATCGCCTGCCGCGTGGCTCGACGTCGATCACCGACCTGTCGTCCCACGTGGAAGAAGCCGTAGAACGCGGCTGGGTGTATGGCAGCCTGATGTTCGGCGAAAGCCAGGTTCGCACCGGTTATCTGGTGCTGGGCATCTTGAAGACACCGAGCCTGCGCCATGCGCTGCTGGGTTTGTCCGGCGAGTTCGACAAGATCAAGGCCGAGGCCCTGAGCGAGCGCTTTGATGAATACGTCGGTGACTCGCCGGAAAATGCCTTGAGCGCCAGCGATGGCTTCAATGCCGGCGTCCCTGGCGAGGCCAGCGGTGCCATGGCGCCCAGCGCGATGGGCAAGCAGGAAGCGCTCAAGCGCTTCACTGTGGACCTGACCGAACAGGCCCGCAGCGGCAAGCTCGACCCAATCGTGGGCCGTGACGAGGAGATTCGCCAACTGGTGGATATCCTCATGCGTCGGCGCCAGAACAACCCGATCCTCACTGGTGAGGCTGGGGTGGGCAAGACCGCCGTGGTCGAAGGTTTCGCCCTGCGTATCGTCGCCGGTGACGTACCGCCTGCGCTCAAGGACGTGGAGCTGCGCAGCCTCGACGTGGGCCTGTTGCAAGCCGGCGCCAGCATGAAAGGCGAGTTCGAACAGCGCCTGCGCCAGGTCATCGAAGACGTGCAGGCTTCACCCAAGCCGATCATCCTGTTTATCGACGAAGCCCATACCCTGGTAGGTGCCGGTGGCGCCGCCGGCACCGGTGACGCGGCCAACCTGCTCAAGCCTGCCCTGGCCCGTGGCACCTTGCGTACCGTGGCTGCCACCACGTGGGCCGAGTACAAAAAGCACATCGAGAAAGACCCGGCCCTGACCCGCCGCTTCCAAGTGGTGCAGGTTGCCGAACCGTCGGAAGACAAGGCCCTGCTGATGATGCGCGGCGTGGCGTCCACCATGGAAAAACACCACCAGGTGCAGATCCTCGATGAAGCCCTGGAAGCCTCGGTGAAGCTCTCCCACCGCTACATTCCGGCGCGCCAGTTGCCGGACAAGTCCGTGAGCCTGCTGGACACCGCCTGCGCGCGCGTCGCCATCAGCCTGCACGCGGTCCCCGCGGAAGTGGACGACAGCCGTCGCCGTATCGAAGCCCTGGAAACCGAGCTGCAAATCATCGCCCGTGAGCATGCGATCGGCATTGCCATTGGAGCGCGTCAAACCCATAGCGAAGCGCTGCTGACCGCCGAGCGTGAGCGCCTGGCGACCCTGGAAAGCCGTTGGGCTGAAGAGAAAGCCTTGGTGGATGAACTGCTCGCCACCCGTGCAACCTTGCGGGAAAAAGCCGGTGTGGTGGACAGCGGTAACGATGAGTTGCGTGCGCAATTGGTCGACCTGCAACAGCGCCTCACCGCTCTGCAAGGCGAAACCCCTTTGATCCTGCCGACCGTGGATTACCAGGCCGTGGCCTCGGTGGTCGCCGACTGGACCGGCATCCCGGTGGGCCGCATGGCCCGCAACGAACTGGAAACCGTGCTCAACCTCGACCAGCACCTGAAGAAACGCATCATCGGCCAGGACCATGCCCTGCAAATGATCGCCAAGCGCATCCAGACCTCCCGCGCCGGCCTCGACAACCCGAGCAAGCCGATTGGCGTGTTCATGCTGGCCGGCACCTCGGGTGTGGGCAAGACCGAAACTGCCCTGGCCCTGGCCGAAGCCATGTACGGCGGTGAGCAGAACGTCATCACCATCAACATGAGCGAGTTCCAGGAAGCCCACACCGTGTCCACACTCAAGGGCGCGCCACCGGGCTATATCGGCTACGGCGAAGGCGGTGTGCTGACCGAAGCGGTACGGCGCAAACCCTACAGCGTGGTGCTGCTCGATGAGGTGGAGAAAGCTCACCCGGACGTGCACGAGATTTTCTTCCAGGTGTTCGACAAGGGCGTGATGGAAGATGGCGAAGGCCGGGTGATCGACTTCAAGAACACCCTGATCCTGCTGACCACCAATGCCGGTACCGAACTGATTTCCCACGTCTGCAAGGACCCGGCGAACACCCCCGAGCCCGAGGAAATCGCCAAGGCCCTGCGCCAGCCGTTGCTGGAGATTTTCCCACCGGCCTTGCTCGGTCGCCTGGTGACCATCCCGTACTACCCGCTGAGCGACGAGATGCTCAAGGCGATCACACGCCTGCAACTGAACCGCATCAAGAAGCGTGTGGAGAACACCCATAAAGTCGCGTTCGAGTATGACGACGCAGTGGTCGACCTGATCGTCTCGCGCTGCACCGAGACTGAAAGCGGCGGGCGCATGATCGATACCATCCTCACCAACAGCCTGCTGCCGGACATGAGCCGCGAATTCCTCACGCGCATGCTTGAAGGCAAGCCGCTGGCGGGGGTGCGGATCAGTAGTCGGGATAATGAATTGCACTACGACTTCAGCGACACCGAATAACTATTGTTGGAATACGGTCAGTGTGGGAGCTGGCTTGCCTGCGATAGCGGTCTGACATTCAGCATTGATGTTGACTGATCCACCGCTATCGCAGGCAAGCCAGCTCCCACAGTTGATCCGGTTCCGTCAGTGATGACGGTATTTACGGGACTACCGATGCTATTCAACCAAGCCTCACGCCTGGCCAAGATCAACAGCCCCCTCGGGCCGGATGTGCTGCTGCTCAACGAAATGGGCGGCGGTGAAGAGCTGGGCCGGCTGTTCAACTATGAGCTGCAACTGACGTCCCTGGACGCCAACATCGACCTCAACCAATTGCTGGGTAAACCGATGAGCGTCGGCCTGCAACTGGCGGACGGCGGCGAGCGGCATTTCCACGGGATCGTTGCGCGGTGCAGCCAGAACATCGACAAAGGCCAGTTCGCCAGTTACCAAGTCACCCTGCGCCCTTGGCTGTGGTTGCTCAGCCGTACCTCCGACTGCCGTATCTTCCAGAACCTGAGCATCCCGCAGATCATCAAGCAGGTGTTCCGTGACCTGGGTTTTTCCGACTTCGAAGACGCCCTCAGCCGGCCGTATCGCGAGTGGGAGTACTGCGTGCAGTACCGCGAGACCAGCTTCGATTTCGTCAGCCGCCTGATGGAGCAGGAAGGCATCTACTACTTCTTCCGCCATGAACAGGACCGCCATGTGCTGGTGCTGGCCGACGCCTATGGCGCCCACACCAGCGTGCCCGGCTACGCGTCGATCCCCTACTACCCCAAGGACGAGCAGCAGCGCGAACGCGACCATATGCACAATTGGCACTTGGCGCAGGAGGTGCAGCCGGGCTCGCTGGAGCTCAACGACTACGACTTCCAGCGCCCCAGCGCGAGCATCGACGTGCGCTCGGCCATGCCGCGCCCGCACACCGCCGGCGACTACCCACTGTACGACTACCCCGGCACCTACGTGCAAAGCGCCGACGGCGAACACTATGCGCGCACCCGCATCGAGGCCCTGCAAACCCTGCATGAACAGATCGAGTTCAGCGGCAATGCGCGCGGCCTGGGCTCGGGCCATCTGTTCAGCCTCACCGGCTTCAGCCGCCAGGACCAGAACCGCGAGTACCTGATCGTCGGTTGCCGTTACTTCGTCGTGCAGGAAAGCCTGGAAAGCGGTGGTGGTTCAGGCTCGGCGCAGTTCGAAAGCAGCCTGACCTGCATCGACGCCCAACAGAGTTTCCGCCCGCTGGCCAATACTCACCGCCCCATCGTCAAAGGCCCGCAGACCGCGTTGGTGGTAGGCCCCAAGGGCGAGGAAATCTGGACCGACCAGTACGGCCGCGTAAAGGTGCATTTCTACTGGGACCGCCACGACCAATCCAACGAAAACAGCTCGTGCTGGATTCGTGTGTCGCAATCCTGGGCTGGCAAGAACTGGGGCTCGATGCAGATTCCACGCATCGGCCAAGAGGTGATCGTCAGCTTCCTCGAAGGCGACCCCGACCGACCGATCATCACCGGGCGGGTGTACAACGCTGAGCAGACGGTGCCCTACGACTTGCCGGAGAACGCCACCCAGAGCGGCATGAAGAGCCGCTCCAGCAAAGGCGGAACGCCGGCCAACTTCAATGAAATCCGCATGGAGGACAAGAAGGGGTTGGAGCAGTTGTATATCCATGCCGAGCGTAACCAGGACATCGTGGTGGAGGTGGATGAAAGCCACTCGGTGGGGCATGACCGCAATAAAAGCATTGGGCATAACGAGACGGTGACCATCGGCAGCAATCGCCTGCGGGTTGTACGCAACAACGACACGGTGATCGTGGGCGGTGCCAAGTCCGACAGCGCCGCCACGCACTACACCATCGAGGCCGGCGAGAGTCTTCGCCTGGTGTGCGGCGACAGCGTGATCGAGCTCAAGGCAGGCGGCGACATCAACTTGACCTGTGGCTCGTTCAACCTGTTTTCCAGCGGCAGCAGCAAAATCCAGACGAAGGGCAAACTGGACATCAACCTGGGCAGCGACAAAGGCACTTCGCCGGGTGCCCAGGGCGTGCAAAGCACGATCAAGTCCGCCGTCGAGTCAAAATTCCCCGGTAAGCCCGGCGCTGGTCAATAACGAGATTTCTTCACATGAATTACCTGATCAACGAAGCCCAATTCACCCTGCCTGATGCCGAGGTACAGGACACTTCGATCAATATCCTCAAGTTCGCCAAGCTGGGCACTACCTTGGTGGTGAGCCGCAGCCCCTTGGCCGATGGCGAAAGCCTGCAAAGCAATTTCGAAGGCCAGTTGAAAAAACTCGAACAGCAGGTCCAGGACCTTCGCTATTCCCCGGCGCAAGCGGTCAAGGTCGGTCCAGCGCAGGACATCGACGCGTTTGAAGTACAGAACCACTTCAGCAAAGGCAGCGACAACATTTACCAATATCAGCTGGCCATGCAGATACCGGGCACACGTCGCTTGATCGCCCTCAGTTACGTCAAGGCCCAGCCCCTGGGCCCGGCCGAGGCGGCGCACTGGGCAACGCTGAAAAGCACACTCAACTTCCTTGCCACGCCTTGAGTCGAGCCTGAGCAATGAGTGAGGACCTTTGGGCCGCCCGCGAAGGCGACGCACTGCTGCACACCTCGGTGATGGCCGACATTCTCGGCGGTGTGCTGGAAGTGGCCGCCTATGCGGCGATCACTACCGTGGGCTGCCTGGCCGTAGCCGGGGCGGTGTTCCTCGCGACCGGTGCGACCATTGCCACCGGCGGTGTGGCACTGGTGTTGGTGGTGGGCGCGGTCGTCGGCATCACCGCTGGGCTCACGGGGGCTGACTTGAAAATATCCAGTTGGTGCGAGTCCGCCGCCAACTGGGTGTTCCCGCCAGTAATCGATGCGTTCATCACCAGCGGCTCGCACAATGTGTTTATCAATGGCAAAAAGGCCGCCCGCGCAGCCGGTAAGATGACCGCTGTACCGGTCGCGCCCAGCGAGCCGGCAGCACCAAGCTTCCTGGATATGGCCGGAGAGTTTTTCTCGCAGATGTGGCGCCCGACCGTCGCCTCGCCCGCCCCCGGCACCGAGCCGTGCCCGCTGGACACCGTGGCATGCAACAAGCATCCGCCCATGCCCCTGCAGTTTATTGCCGAAGGTTCCAGCTCGGTGTTCATCAACGGGCAGCCTGCCGCGCGCAGCGGGGATCGTAGTACCTGTGACGCCAAGATCGGCACCGCCCAGGGCCTGATTTCGCCGGATGTGCGCATTGGTGGTGAGACCATTGTGGTGCAGGAGATTCGTAGCGGGAAAACGCCGGGGGTGGGGCTGGCGATTACTGCCTTGTTGATGCTACGCGGCAATGTGAAGTGCTTTTGGAGCAAACTGCCCTGCCTGTTCGGCAGTGTGGTGGTAGGGGCTGGAGTTTCCTATGGCACCAGCAAGATAACCTCTGCGCTTAAGAGCGCCATGAACGGCTCCCCCAACCCCGTACACAGTGCGACCGGCGCCAAAATTCTAGGTGATGAGGATGAACTGGATTTCGTGCTTCCGGGCCTGTTTCCCATCGATTGGCAGCGGTTCTACAGCAGTCTCGACACACGGATCGACGGTCTATTTGGGGCGGGCTGGAGCGTTGCCTATGAGGTATCGGTCGAGATCGATAAAGACGAAAACTTGTTTTATATCGATGAACAGGGACGGCGCCTGGAGATCGGCTACATCCCTGCGTCCGGCGGAGCATTCGACCCAGTCGAAGGTCTTGCGGTCAGGCGCAGTGGTGACGCAGCGGTCTTGATCGAGAGTACCGACGGCCTGTATCGGCTCTTCGAATTCGACCCGCAGAACCGCTCTCGAATGCGTCTGCAACTGCTGGGGGATCGCAATGAAGGGCGGATCTTCCTCGATTACGACAATCAGGGACGGCTGCATCGCCTGCGCGACACCCATGATTTGATGCACGTAGAACTGAACTACTCGGTCGAACACCCTCGGCGTGTAGCCGACATCGAGCGGCGTTACCTGCGCCCAGAGCATTTCGAGGCCCGCAGTGATGTACTCGTCAGTTACCGCTACGACAGTAACGGCGACCTCATTGAAGTTGTGGACGGGCAAGGTATAACCGCTCGGCGCTTTGTTTATGACAATGCTCGGCGAATGGTCGAACACCAATTGCCAAGTGGCCTGCGCTGCTTCTACCAATGGGCCGCTGTGTCTGGGCCATACGGTGAGGAGTGGCGTGTGAGCCGCCACTGGACAGATGGTGGTGATGAATACAGCTTTGACTACGATCTGGATGCTGGCATTACCCGTGTGACCGATGGACTGATGCGAGTCAGTACACGGCATTGGAACCCGCAATATCAAATCACTCGTTACGTCGATAACTTAGGTCATGCTTGGCAATTCGAATGGAATCAAGATCGCCAACTGTTCGGCGCCATTGATCCTCACGAGGGTCAGTGGTGCTTTAGTTATGACGAGTCCGGAAACCTGAGTAACGTGACCGATCCACTGGCTCGGAGCCGCAACACACAATGGCTCGAGCACTGGGCGTTGCCGCAGGTGGAAACCGACCCGGCGGGTAATAGCTGGCATTACCGCTACGACCAGCGTGGCAACTGTATCGAGGAAGTCGACCCACTGGGTAACCGTACTTGTTACGTCTATGACGGTTTTGGTCAGCCCGTAGAAGTCATCGATGCAACCGGAAAAACCAGAACGTTGCATTGGAACGTGTGGAGCCAACTGGTCGAAGAAGTAGATTGCTCGGGTTATCCGACCCGTTATCAATACGACGAGTTTGGAAATCTGGTGGTGCAGACCAATGCCGAAGGTGAATCGGTACGCTACCGGTACGGTCCTCAGGGGCTACTAATGGAATGCCAGCTTCCAGATGGCCGCGTCGAACTGTTCCAGCGTAGCGCAAATGGTTATCTGACTGCCCACGTTGACCCTGCCGGCAGCACCACACGCTATGACTATGACGTTCGCGGCTTGGTCAAACAACGTTGGGATGCGCATAACCGTTCGGTGATGTTCGATCATGATGCCTACGGACGACTACGCAAGCTGACCAACGAGAATGGCGAGAGCTATCGCTTTGAGTGGGACGCAGCCGACCGCATGGTGCAGCAGCAGGATCTGGATCAAAGCCGGCGCTGCTACACCTACGATTCACTGGACGATATTGTTGCCGTGGACTATCTACCGGGAACAGAGGGCGAGCCGGTAGCGCCGTTGTCGCACCAGTTTCAGCGCGATCCTGTTGGCCGCCTGGTCAGTAAAACCACCGCCGACGGCACCACGGTCTATGAACATGACCTGAACGACCAGTTGGTCGGTGTCACCTTCACCGCCCTTGATGGCCGTCAACAGCTACTCGGTTTCAGCTATGACGCGCTAGGGCAACTGCTTGAGGAGCAAAGCTCGGCAGGGTCTGTGCAGCATCGTTACGACGAGCTGGGAAACCTGGTCCAAACCGGCTTGCCCGACGGTCGATGGTTGAACAGGCTGTACTACGGTAGCGGCCACCTGCATCAGTTGAACATCGATGGAAAAGTCATTAGCGACTTTGATCGTGATCGCTTGCATCGCGAAGTACAGCGTACCCAGGGCCAACTCAAAACGAGTACCGCATACGACCGAAGTGGCAGGGTTCGCTCACGACAGCGTCGCAGCATTGACCAGCCTTGGCAGTTGCCTCCCCTGGTCGAGACGGACTATAGCTTCGACCCCAGTGACAACCTGATCGGGCGACGTCGTATAAACCACCAACATGATCATCAAGAACATCTGGGTTACGACAGCACCGACCGAATCCTTTTAAGCCACCAGGTTGGCCGGACCGAAACATATGCCTATGACGCTGCCGCCAATCTGCTGGACCGCCCAAATCAAGGTGGTCTCATACGACATAATCGCCTGCTCGTCTATCAAGACAAACGGTATGCCTATGATGCTTTAGGACGAATGATCGAAAAGCGCAGCTCTGCTCGTGGCTTGCAGCGCTTTGCCTACGATGCGGAAAGCCGGCTGGTTGAAGTGCGAAATGAGAGCGGCCACGTGGTCAGGATGACCTATGACCCCCTAGGGCGGCGGATCGAAAAAACCGAGCATGATTACAATGGCCGCCCGTTGGGCCAGACGAGTTTCACCTGGGATGGTTTACGTCTGTTGCAGGAGTTCAAACACAGCCAGACCAGTCTGTATCTATACGAAGGTGAAAGCTACGTGCCCCTGGCCCGGATCGACGGCATCGGCCCCCTGCAAAAAACCCGCTACTACCACAATGATCTTAACGGACTGCCGGAGCGACTGACCGAGGCCGATGGGCAAATTACCTGGCGTGCGACTTATCAGGTGTGGGGCAATACCTTGGAAGAGGTGCGGGAGCCACATTACATTGAAGAGCAAAATCTACGATTCCAAGGGCAGTATCTGGATCGAGAGACGGGGCTGCATTTTAATACATTCCGGTTTTATGATCCCGACGTGGGGCGTTTTACAACGCCGGACCCTGTCGGGCTAGCAGGAGGTTTTAACCTCTATCAGTATTCTCCTAACCCCTCGGGATGGATCGATCCGTTGGGATGGGCACCTTGTGGCTCAACTACTGCTAAGCTTCAAGCCCACGCCAATGCGGCGAAGAAGGCTGTCTACAGTAACCCCCAAAGGTCGTTGACCCCGAGACAAAGAGCAGCGGTGAAACGAGCCTATGATCGAGGCGATCTAGGACAAGCACGCTCTCGCTATCGCCGTTACGTAGGACAGAGAATTGATGCAAACTTCAAAACCAGAGTAAAAAATGATCCATCATTGGGACACCTGGAGGTATCGAAATCAGGACAACGTCTTCCCGATGTGTATGAAACTAAAACTAAAACCTGGTGGGACCTCACGACTAAGGCTGATTGGAAAAGAGGCACGCATCAGCGGCGTTATGGGGACTGGGGCAATGGTTATGAAGGAATATTATGGTGAATGACAAAATACCATCATTCGTGCTGTCCGGCATACACCAGGACGGGCTCGTGTTACCTAAAAAAACGCGTTTTGAAAAAGAACGGATCATCGATTGTAAATTAAAAGATGCGAATCTCTCCGATCCGATTTTCGATCAATGTATATTGGAGAGCTGCAGCTTTGAGAAAAGTGATTTTTCCGGTTCAAGATTTTTCAATAAGACCTTATTAGCCCATTGTCACTTCAAGACGGTTGACTTTCAGGCTTCAGGCTTCAGCAACAGCAAATTCGAGAACTGCACTTTCATAAGGTGCAACTTTCGAGAAGCGTCTTTGAAAGATTGCGAATTCAGCAACTGCCTATTTACCCAGTGCAAGATCATTGACAACTCGTTCAATGCCAGCAAAATAAAAAACCTCAAGTTTTCGGGAAAATTACAAGAGGTAAGTTTCATATCCGAACCGCCCAACACCCCCCTTCTTGTTGATTTTGAATTGTGCAAATTGGATTGGGTAACATTTCAAAACTGTGACCTTACGCAGATTACCCCCCCCGCAGATATCCAGCACGTTTTTTTCAAAGACGTGTCAGATCGCGCCCGTAAAGCGCTTGCATCAATTACCTCTGAGCCAGACAATCAGATCAATAAGCTATTGAAACGCCGCCTGCAAAAACTCACAACGCAACGAGGCGCGCTCTTCAATATCAAGAATCTTGAAGAATACGAAGGGCCTGAGTTCACCAAACAGTTTATTGCGCTTCTTCAGGCAACTTAAGAAACGTTAGGGCAGCTCTGAATTAAAAATTCCTGATGATCGGGACCCCAGTTTATTAAAAACTGCAAAAGGTGGGCAGATTATTTAATTTAAATCGATCAAATAAATCCGTCACCTTTAACCATTCCAACTGGGTCGCAACAGAAAAATCTAAACCATCACGTTTCGGAAAATGTGGCTAAGGAGTCAAAAATGGGCGCCTGGAATTACAACCCTTGGGAAAACGATGAAGCCGCGGACTGGTTTCAGGAGTTCTGAAAACAACAAAATTTCGCGGTCTTGATCAACGAAATCAGCCAGTTTGATCCCGCTGAAGAACGTTATGACGCCTTTAGGGCTGCCTGTTATCTATTACAAACCCTAGGCAACCCCTATATATGGCCAGCTGAATATCTGGCACAACTCAAACCCCTGATCGAGCAGACTATTTCAATACTGACCCAACTGATTGATCCGCCCAATGACGAATGGGGGTTTCTTGATATGTGGGGCGACAGCGCCGATGTTATCAACGCAGTGGAGGAACAAATCGACGCTCTGAAAATGCGATTAGGCGAGCTGGCTTAATCTGGCATACGCATCAGCACCCAACAAAAAATGGGCACCCGACCCAGTCGGCGTGCCCATCTTCTTTACCGCCCCGCCTCCCTTCGAGACGGTACCGCTTAACTTACGGGTTGACGCTGTCTTTGAGCGACTTGCCCGGCTTGAACGCTACGGTGTTGCTCGCCTTGATTTTCACTGGCTCACCGGTTTGCGGGTTTTTGCCGGTGCGGGCGCCGCGGTGGCGTTGCAGGAAAGTGCCGAAGCCGACCAGGGTGACGCTGTCCTTGCGGTGCAGGGCGCCGGTGATTTCTTCGAGGACGGCGTTGAGGACGCGGTTGGCCTGTTCTTTGGTGAGATCGGCTTTTTCAGCGATGGCGGCTGCGAGATCTGGTTTACGCATATGTGAAGCCTCTTTGACGGTTTTTTGTTGTTATGTCCGTGCTGCTCTCTGGTGGAGCAGCGCCAAGGCGCCGCAGGCTCTACTCTGCGGCAGACGGGAGTGAGGATGGCATGCCCTCGGGCGCCGCGCCAGTCTCGCGGCGGCCTTTCTCGGGGTATGAACGTGATGTTTGCGACAGAACGGGTGGTATTTACGCCAGTAACGGCGGAAGTTCTTTGTTCAGCGCCAGTTTTTCCATGACAGCACTGCCGGTCAGTGCGTAACCCAGCAGGCGGCCGCTGGCATCGCGGCACAGGGCCTTGATGTCGGCACCCTGCCCTTCGACACTCCAGACGCCTTCAGTGCCTCGTGGTGCAGGTGAGACCACCAGCGGGCACACCGGGGTTTTCACGGTGATGGGCATCGGCCCATAGCTCACCGCCGTGGCGTTGCCGGCCAGGGTTTGCGCCAGGGCACGGGCGCAGCTCATCAGCGGCATCACGTACAACAGGTTCAGGCCATCGACCTCGGCGCAGTCGCCCAGGGCGTAGATATTGGCGTGGGAGGTCTTGAGATGGCGGTCCACCATGATCCCGCGGTTGATTTGCAGGCCGGCCGCTGCGGCCAGGTCTACACGCGGGCGCAGGCCAATGGCAGACACCACCAGGTCACAGTGGATCACTTCACCGTCCGACAGGTGCGCTTCAAGGCCATCAGCCGCGCGTTGCAGGCGATTGAGCACCGGGCCCAGGTGGAAACGCGCGCCGATGCCTTCCAGCCCGGCTTGCACCGCTGCGGCTGCCGCCGGGTGCAGCAGGGTCGGCATGACTTGCTCACACGGCGCGACCAGGTCGATTTCATAGCCGCCCAGGATCAGATCATTGGCAAACTCACAGCCGATCAGGCCAGCGCCAAGCAGCAGCACGCGCCGTTTGCCGGCAGCGGCAGCGCGAAAGCGCGCGTAGTCTTCCAGGTCGTTGATCGGGAAAATCAGCTCAGCCGCATCGCCTTCGACCGGTACGCGCACGGTTTCTGCGCCCCAGGCCAGGACCAGGTCGCGGTAGGTCACCGCTTCCTCGCCGATCCACAGGCGCTTGTGGCCTGGGTCGATGCCGCTGATGCGCGTATGGGTGCGCACCTGGGCCTTGAGTTGCTCGGCCATGGCGCCAGGTTCGGCCATGCTCAGGCCATCGGCTTCCTTGTTCTTGCCAAAGCCGGTGGAGAGCATGGGCTTGGAGTAGGAGCGTCCGTCATCGGCAGTGATCAGCAGCAACGGGGTCTCGCTGTCGAGCTTGCGAAACTCCCGGGCGACGTTGTAACCGGCCAATCCTGTGCCGATGATCACGACAGGTGCGTTCATTCCTTTCTCCTTGTAGTACGTTTCTTAAATTCGGGATTACGCGATTTCGATCATTTCGAAGTCCGACTTACCCACGCCGCAGTCCGGGCACAGCCAGTCTTCCGGGACGTCCTGCCACAGAGTGCCTGGTGCAATACCGTCATCCGGCCAGCCGTCCGCTTCGTTATAGATAAGGCCACAGACGATACATTGCCACTTCTTCATTACATGCTTCCTCAGGTTCAGGCGTGTTGGCCGGCGGTCCTTGGATCCAGCGTTGCCGCGCGGCTCAGGGCGTTTTGTACTGATCGGGGCCGGCAGATGCAAGCATGTTCGACGCAAACGACGGGTTTGGCACGGCAAAAGCCCAGGGTGCCATGGTAAGCTCGCCGCCTCTTTTGCTGCCAATACTGACTCACCGTGCCGCACTCAATCGCCCTTCCCGATGCTTGCCAATGGCTGACCCAGAGCCTTCTGAGCCCCTTGCCCACGCCCTTGACCCTCAACTGGCTGTTTGACGAAGGCTCGCTGACGCGACGGCTGACGTGGCTGTCCAACGAGGGTTTCAGCGTGACGCCGCTGTTCGAAGGCTGGCAACCGTTGCGCGACGACGAATGCGCCGCTCTGGACCTGCCACCGGCCAGTATCGGTTGGGTACGCGAGGTGTATTTGCGCGGTCGCGGCCAGCCTTGGGTGTTCGCCCGCAGCGTGGCGGCCCGCAGTGCCTTGCAGGGCGATGGGCTGCACATGGACGAGCTGGGCAGCCGCTCGCTGGGCGAGTTGCTGTTCTGCGACCGCGCCTTTACCCGCCAGGCCATCGAAGTGTGTCACTACCCTCGTGCCTGGCTGCCGACAGCGGACCAGGCCGATAATCTGTGGGCGCGCCGCTCGCGCTTCGACCGCGGGGCGCTGAGCGTGCTGGTGGTGGAAGTCTTCCTGCCGAGTTTCTGGCACGCGCTGCATGATCATCCGGAGAACTGCTGATGTACCAACGTCTGCTCAAGTCCTTGAACCGCCTGAACCCCAGGGCCTGGGATTTCATTCAGTTGACGCGCATGGACAAGCCCATCGGCATCTACCTGCTGCTGTGGCCGACACTGTGGGCCCTGTGGATCGCCGGCAAGGGTTCGCCGTCGCTGATCAATATCGTGATTTTCGTGCTGGGCGTGGTACTCACCCGGGCCGGCGGCTGCGTGATCAATGACTGGGCCGACCGCAAGGTCGATGGCCATGTGAAACGCACCGAGCAACGACCGCTGGTGAGCGGCAAGATCAGTTCGAAGGAAGCGCTGGTGTTTTTTGCCGTGCTGATGGGCATCAGTTTCCTGCTGGTGCTGCTGACCAATGCCAGCACCATCCTGCTGTCCCTGGGCGGCCTCGCACTGGCGGCAAGCTACCCGTTCATGAAGCGCTACACCTATTACCCCCAAGTGGTGCTGGGCGCAGCGTTTTCCTGGGGCATGCCGATGGCGTTTACCGCCGAGACCGGCCATTTGCCTGCCACCGCGTGGCTGCTATACATCGCCAACCTGTTGTGGACGGTGGGCTACGACACCTATTACGCCATGACCGACCGCGATGACGACTTGAAGATCGGGGTGAAATCCACCGCCATTCTGTTCGGTGACGCTGACCGCGTGATCATCCTCACCCTGCAAGGCCTGGCGCTGGCGTGCCTGTTGCTGGCCGGCGCACGGTTCGAGCTAGGCGGGTGGTTCCACCTGGGGTTGCTGGCGGCAGCGGGCTGTTTTGTCTGGGAGTTCTGGTACACACGAGACAGGGACCGCATGAAGTGCTTCAAGGCGTTCTTGCATAATCACTGGGCGGGGTTGGCGATTTTTGTCGGGATCGTGGTGGATTACGCTGTTCGCTGAGGATTCTGTGGTGATTGTTGGGGCGCCATCGCAGGCAAGCCAGCTCCCACATTTTGATTGTATTCGCACATCAAAAAAATGTGGGAGGGGCTTGCCCTCGATGGACTCAGCAGCGCCGCAGACTTAAGGCTTGATGATGTGCCAGACGCTACCCTTGCCATCACCGGTCTTGTCACCGGCTTTCGTGTCTTCCTTGTAGGTGTAGACAGGCTTGCCTTTGTAGGCCCACTGGCTGGTCTGGTCGTCGCGGGTGATCACCGTCCAATCGCCGGTCTTGGTGTCGGTGGACTCTGCCTTCAGCGGTGGCCAGTTGGTCGCGCACTGGTCCTTGCACACTGATTTGCCATCAGCGTCCTTGTCGAAGGTGTAGAGCGTCATTCCCTTGTGATCCACCAACATCCCGTCTTTGGTCATCGCTGGCTCTGCCGCAAACGCCAGCCCAGGCAGCGCCAACACCGCAGATACCAGCAGGGCTTTCCAGGAAACAGTGCTGTAAGTCATCGGAACCTTCCTTTTGTGGTTGTCAGGATTCGGACCCAAAGGGTAGTCCAGAGTGCCGTTAATTGCCCAAGCGACTAAATTACTGTCACACGACTGCAATAATTCCGTTATCTAATGCGGCGCAAGACAGTTAAATGACAAGAGGATTGAGCATGGTTGGCAGGAGCATTCTGATCGTTGACGACGAAGCGCCCATTCGCGAAATGATCGCCGTCGCGTTGGAAATGGCCGGCTATGACTGCCTGGAGGCGGAGAACTCCCAGCAGGCCCACGCCATTATCGTCGACCGCAAGCCGGACCTGATCCTGCTCGACTGGATGCTGCCCGGCACCTCGGGCATCGAATTGGCCCGCCGTCTCAAGCGTGACGAGCTGACCGGGGATATCCCGATCATCATGCTCACCGCCAAGGGCGAAGAGGACAACAAGATTCAGGGCCTGGAAGTCGGTGCCGATGACTACATCACCAAGCCGTTTTCCCCACGGGAACTGGTGGCGCGCCTCAAAGCCGTGCTGCGCCGCGCCGGCCCGACCGATGGCGAAGCGCCTATCGAAGTCGACGGCTTGATCCTGGACCCGATCAGCCACCGCGTGACCATCGACGGCAAGCCTGCGGAGATGGGGCCGACCGAATACCGCTTGCTGCAATTCTTCATGACCCACCAGGAGCGCGCCTACACCCGCGGCCAACTGCTCGACCAGGTATGGGGCGGCAACGTCTATGTGGAAGAGCGCACTGTGGATGTGCATATCCGCCGCCTGCGCAAAGCCTTGGGCGATGCGTACGAGAATCTGGTACAAACCGTGCGCGGTACCGGCTATCGGTTTTCTACCAAAGGCTGAGCCAGTCCCTTTCCTCCCTTAACAGCTGACAAGGACGCATGTTTAAGTGAACCAGAACTGGCATGGCACCCTGATCCGCCACATGCTTCTGTTGATCACTGCCTGCCTGCTGGTCGGGCTGATCAGTGGCTATTACGGCTGGAGCCTGGCCGCCGGCATCGCGTTGTACCTGGGCTGGACCCTCAAACAATTGCTGCGCCTGCATGAATGGCTGCGCCAGCACAAACCCGATGAAGCACCCCCCGATGGCTATGGCCTGTGGGGCGAGGTGTTCGACAGCATCTACCACCTGCAGCGCCGCGACCAACGGGTACGCGGGCGCCTGCAAGCGGTGATCGACCGGGTGCAGGAGTCCACCGCCGCGCTCAAGGACGCGGTGATCATGCTCGACAGCGACGGCAACCTGGAATGGTGGAACCGTGCCGCCGAGACCCTGCTGGGCCTCAAGACGCCCCAGGACAGCGGCCAGCCGGTGACCAACCTGGTGCGTCACCCACGCTTCAAGGAATACTTCGAGCAGGACAACTACGAAGAAGCCCTGGAAATCCCCTCGCCCACCAACGACCGCGTGCGCATCCAGCTGTACCTGACTCGCTACGGCAACAACGAGCACTTGATGCTGGTACGTGATGTGACCCGTATCCACCAGCTGGAACAGATGCGCAAAGACTTCGTCGCCAACGTTTCCCATGAACTGCGCACGCCCTTGACGGTGATCTGCGGCTACCTGGAGACGTTGCTGGACAATGTCGATGAGATCAACCCGCGTTGGAGCCGCGCCCTGCAGCAGATGCAGGTGCAAGGCTCGCGCATGCAAACCCTGCTTAACGACCTGCTGTTGCTGGCCAAGCTTGAAGCCACGGACTACCCCTCGGACAACCACCCCGTGGCGGTGCAGAGCCTGTTGCAGACGATCAAGAACGATGCCCAGGCCCTCTCGGGCGAACGCGGGCAGCAGATCACGCTGGAGGCCGACCCAACCGTATTGCTCAAGGGCAGTGAAGGCGAATTGCGCAGTGCATTCTCCAACCTGGTGTTCAACGCGGTGAAGTACACCCAGGACAAGGGCAATATCCGCATTCGCTGGTGGGCCGACGAGCACGGCGCGCACCTGAGTGTGCAGGACTCGGGTATCGGTATCGACGCCAAGCACCTGCCGCGCCTGACCGAACGCTTCTACCGTGTCGACTCCAGCCGCAACTCCAACACCGGCGGCACCGGGCTGGGCCTGGCCATCGTCAAGCATGTGCTGCTGCGCCATCGGGCCCGCCTGGAAATCAGCAGCGTGCTGGGGCATGGCAGTACCTTTACCTGTCATTTTCCGCCGGCGCAGGTGACCCGTTCGCGAGCGGTCGAGGCCGATGATTAAGTTGAAGTGAGCACGGCCCACTGTGGGAGCTGGCTTGCCTGCGATGGCGGCGGGTCAGCCAAATTATCGGTAGCAGGCAGACTGAAGTGCGCCCCAAAAGTTGGACAGCTGTTGGTTAGGTTACAGCGGACCGAGTTCTGTACGCTACAGGGCTCAGTCCGCCAAGCTTCGTTTTGATTCGCTTATGGTTGTAGTAATGGATGTACTCA